>JANXRR010000154.1 GCA_025356795.1 Bacteroidia bacterium | reverse complement strand
TCATTGCTTGTTTAGAAACACAAGCACGTTTAGATAACTCCGTATTGGTTATGCCTTGAGGATCGATATTAAATAAAAGAGGTAAGTATGCTAATTTAAAATCATGAAACCCTCGCTTCTTTAACGCTACACTGGCATGCTCATCGATGTGACTTCGCAACCGTTTGATAAGTCGCGGCCAACTTCGAGCGCGATACTTCTGCATATCTGCAAGTTCTTTATCTACTTTATTCATTACACAAAGGTAACAAAAAAATAATTAGTCAATTTAGTTGACTAAGTGGTAAACCAAGTTTACTTTTGAGCTTTTATTAAAAATACGTATGGAAACAATTGAAAAGCCTAAAAAGAAATTTAACCCAGCAATGGTTATTATACCTCTGATACTTTTAGTTGGTGGATTTTTTGGAATTAAAAATTGGATGCACAGCCGGCATTATGAGAATACTGACAATGCCAGCATTGAAGCTACTAACGTACCAATCCTAGCAAGAGTAGCAGGCTATGTTGATAGTTTAGTCGTTTCAGACTACGATGTAGTAACCGCAGGTCAACTTCTTGTTACAATTGATTCGCGTGAATATAAAATTGCGCTTCAACAAGTCGAAGCCGACCAGCAGCAGGCCGCAGCTGATTTAGAAAATGCAAGAGCCGGTCTTTTAAATGCGGATAAAAATCTTACGTTGGCCGAATCAAATTTAGATGTGCAAAAAGCACGTTTAGATAAATCACAGACAGATTTAAATAGAGATCAAGCTTTATTTAATGACGGTTCTATCACGCGCAAGCAATTGGATGACTCGAAATCGAATCAATTAATATCGCAACGACTATTCAATTCAAATCAAGGTCAGGTAGGAACTGCTAATGCTCAAATTAGAACGGCAAGAGCTCAAATTCAAAAGGCTCTTGCCCAAATCGAAACCAGAAAAGCACTAGTAGATCAAGCAAAATTAAGATTAAGTTTTACCATCTTGAATGCACCCGCTTCAGGAAAAGTAGGAAAAAAAAATATTGATAAAGGGCAATATGTGCAGCCTGGTCAAACGCTATTCACAATCATTAATAGCGAAAAATTTTGGGTGATCGCCAATTTTAAAGAAACTCAACTTCAAAAATTGAAAGAAGGACAAGAAGCAGATTTATATTTAGATGGCTATTCTGATGAAGTAATCAAAGGAAAAGTAGTGAGCGTGAGTGAGGCTACTGGTTCAAAATTCGCATTGCTTCCTCCTGATAATTCTACCGGAAACTTTGTGAAGATAACACAACGTGTGCCTGTAAAAATAGAAATACAGGGAGTTGAAAAATACCGAAACATTTTACGTGCTGGCTTAAGTTTAACAGCAGAAGTAAAAATAGATTAAGATGGATTTCCGTAAAGTAATCATTGTCCTAACCGTTATCACAGCTGCCATTATGGAGTTGATTGATACATCTATTGTCAATGTTGCTCTCTCTCAAATTAGCGGAAACTTAGGTGCTACTATAGAAGATACTTCGTGGGTAATTACTGCCTATGCCATTGCCAACGTAATTATCATTCCGATGACAGGTTTTTTGGCAAGATATTTCGGCAGAAAGAACTACTACCTTACCTCCATTGTAATTTTTACAATCTCATCATACGCGTGCGGTAATGCACCAGATTTAACAACACTTGTAATTGCGCGGTTCATTCAAGGAATTGGTGGTGGCGCTTTGTTATCTACTTCTCAATCAATTTTATTCGATACGTTCGATCCTCCCAAGAGGCCTATGGCCTCTGCCTTATTTGGAATGGGCATAGTGGTTGGGCCAACTATTGGCCCCATATTAGGTGGCTTGATAATTGATCACTACTCGTGGCCGTTAATATTTAATATCAATATTCCAATCGGTATTCTTGCCGCATTTTTAACCTATACATTCGTAGAACGAAAACCTGATGAACTTTCTATTGACCGGAAATCAATTAAAATTGACTATCCCGGAATATTGATGCTGGCGGGAGGTGTGGGGGCATTACAATATGTGTTAGAGAAAGGTACCAGTGAAGACTGGTTTGCTTCGAATCTTATTCGAACGTATTCAGTCTTAGCCGCTTTCTGTTTAATCGGGTTTATTGTTTGGGAATTTATTACCAAGACTCCCGTTATAGACCTACGCATTTTGAAGGAAAGAAATCTGGCGGCTAGTAATATTTTAACATTTGTTACCGGCTTTGGCTTGTTTGGTTCGGTATTTATTTTTCCGGTACTTGTGCAACGAATACTCGGTTATACCCCTACCGATGCGGGCTTTGGTTTAGTACCAGGTGCGTTAGTAGCTATATTTGTTATGCCTATCATTGGGCGATCTATTCAAGCGGGTCTTCCCCCTCTGATATTCGTTATCTTTGGTTTCATCTTCTTCATACTTCATGGCTATACTGCATCATTAGCTACACCCGAAGTAGGAAATTCATTCTTTATTTTGCCACAAATCTTCAGAGGGCTAGGTACTGCCATGCTTACCGTTCCATTAATCAATCAGTCTGTGGTAGGGCTTGCTCCTCAAAGTATGCCATATGCAATTTCATTAACCAACATGATTCGGCAGCTAGGTGGCGCTTTTGGAATTGCTATAATGAACACCTACATCAACACTCGTTATTGGGTTCATCGCACGGATCTCGTGGCTAATCTTGATGCCACCGATCTAGAATTTAGTCAACGACTCTCGCAAACAACGCAAGGCATGGTAGCAAACGGAATCAATCCTTTACAAGCTAACGAAGTTGCGTTGCGTGCCATTGATGGTGCCGTTACTAAACAAAGTTTTTTGATGAGTTACCTTGATGGATTTCTCTTGATTAGTTTATTCTTCATCGTGGCCTCTCCTTTCATCTTCATGCTTAAAACAAAAAAGGTTGATGCTGCTACCATTAAAAAAGTATCAGAATCAGCTCATTAAAATTTATTATGAAAAAGTTATTAATCATCTCAAACCTCCTACTCGTTGCAAATTATACCCAAGCCCAATCTAATGGTAACAACGAACTAAAATCACTAATTCAAAAATCATTTACTTACTTTCCGAGAGTAAAAGAGTTGGAGCAACAAATTGAAGTGAGCACACTTCGCGAAAATGTAACCCGCTCGGGTTACAGACCTACTGTTACAGGTAATGTTACCTACAGCTACCTAGATCCCATATCCATCATCAATATACCAACAGGCCCTAGTACATTTAACGAAATTAAGACCCAACCCAATGGAAATCAGAATGCAAATATCACTGTCAATCAACTTCTATATGATTTTGGTCGCACACAACATAACTTAGAAAAATCTAAATATGACATACTGATCGCTAAAGACAATCTTGAATTAAATAAAGCTGCGCTGGCATCGCAAGTGGCATCCATTTATTTTAGTATCATCTATCTTAAAAAATCCATTACCGTTCAGGATTCTGTAATTAGTTATTATCATCAGTTTAAGAAATTAATTGACAATCGAATTAAACTAGGCGATGCATTAGAATTTGACGCGCTTTCTGCACAAAATAATATCGATCAGGCTGAGAACAGAAAAGTTGATCTTACCAACACGCTACAAAAACAAGTTAACTTATTGGCATATTCGACTGGCGAATCAACGTTGAAGAATTCCCCAATTATGTTAGATTTTCAAGGAGAAGGTGTGGACGAAGATTCATTACTGCAACAAGCAAGGCAAAATAATAAAGAGTTATCAATCACAAAAAACAGAATTCTACAACAAGAAGAAGATTTGTTAATCAACAAAGCTAATTTCTATCCTACCTTTAATCTTAACGGATCGCTAGGGGTTCGAAATGGTTACCAGCCCGACATCAGCCAAAATCGTTTTAATTATTTAATTGGCGCAGCACTTAACATTCCAATTTATACTGGCAAACGTAATTCCAATCAGATCAAGATTTCGGAAAGTACGTTAAGAGTTTCCCGTTTTTCATCGGATGTACAGGTTGCCGGAATTAATAGAGACATCAATCAAGCTCTTGCTGATATTAAATCTAGTCACGAGCGATTAAAGAATATCGAAAGTCAAATAGCACAAACAACCAAGGCCATAGAACTGGCTAAATCCAGATTCAAAAATGGAACTATCACTTACGTGGAATTGATTAACGCACAAACCAATTTGCAGCAGGCCAACCTATTTAAGCTTCAGTACCAATACCAACGCACGTTGGCAAAGATTGAATTAGCTCGATTGACAGGCAATGTGTATTGGTAAAACAGTGTAAAATTACTTATTGTATACTATTAGAAAGGCGATCTCAACTGCAAGTGACAGCACACGGTATTCAATAGGACAATTAAATAATGTTACGAGTAGCAAACTATTAAAAAATATCAATTTCTACAGTTAGAATCGTTAAGCTAATAATCGTTTCCTATTGATGGCTTAAATCTTTTACCCTTCGTCACTTCAAGAATTGCTAAGGCATCAAATCCAATTCTGCAAAACCAAAATTTACTCACAAATCCAATTCAATAGTGTCACCAGGAGTATACCCCTTGGTGACATCATTGTCATTATCTTTTTCTTCCTTTTTTGGCGGCAAGCTTTCGTTTGGCTGCTTGCTTTGGTTTAGGCTTTGGTTTGGACTTGGCTGATTTAGCTGCTGGCTTGGACTGTCGAACAGGCTTGCTTGCTCCACCTTTACTTTTAACGAATTTGGAAGGTGCTGGTTTGCTTCGCTTGGCAGATTTAGCGGGCTTAGATTTTCTCCAAACAGGCTTGGAAACTGCTCGCTTCTTTGTGGCTGCTGCAGATCCTCCTCTAATTTTTTTTTTGGCGACTGAGAACTAATTGTTTCAGTCACCTCTTCGGCATCCTCTTCGCTCGCTGCATTATCCTCTGGCTCTTCCACAGGTTTGATCTTGGTAACTTTGTATTGCGATAACCGATTGCCCAATGCCTTCCAACCTTTCACGTCTACAATATCCTCTAAATAAATATATTCACTCTCCTTGCCCTTGTCCTTTCCTTTTACAATTTCAATTTCTATCTCCGCTGATTCGCCCGTTGTTACAAACTCCAACTTGCTGCTTGAATGTTCAGATATAAACAAGAATTCTTTATCCAAAGTGATAGTTTCAATGGTGAAGCGCTTAACAAAATATTGCTTGCTCTCCCCTTCCCAATACAATGCTGTGATAATTTTCTTAGGATTGAATTTTTCTACCAGCAATGTCTTCTCTGGTTCATAGCGGTTAGTTAAATCAAACGAAGTGATTTTATAGATTCCGTTCTTAGTTATCGCTAAGATTTGGTCATCGCTGTTGAACTTACCCAATCGTTTGCCGCGGGTTTCTTTGTTCAATCTTCCTGAACCACTGTCGTACCAAAGCTCAAGTCCTCCTAAGGTTGATCCCCTGGATTCTTTGAAATCAATTTTTCGGACTGGATATTTAGTAACGATGTTTCCTTTCGAATTTCTTGCCTTAATCTCTTGCTCCGAAAAATCAAAATCAAACGTTTTGATACGTGCTGTGGTATTAGGACTTAGTTTCACTTCCACGATCTCCGCTTCTCCGTTAGGGTTGGCACTTAGGTAATGTACTTTGCTATTAGGATTACCTTGATCAAGCACATACTCTTTATCGCGTGTTATGGCGGGCATCGCAAAACGTTTGGCAAACGTGGTGCCGCCTTTGCCATCGCTATAAATCAAGTTGTATACCATGCGTTCATCTCCCTTTTTCCAAATGCCCACATGCAAAATATCTTTGCCCATAAACACTTTTTCATTAATGCGACTCACTAATGCTTTGCCATCTTTGCGTATCACAATTACATCATCTAGCTCAGAGCAATCAACAATGTATTCGTCTTTTTTTAAGCCCCAGCCAATAAAACCATCGTCACGGTTTACAAACAACTTCTGATTGTTGGCAATAACTTCAGAGGCTGCTACTGATTCAAAGCTTTTAATTTCTGTTTTACGCTCTCTCCCTTTGCCATATTTATCCAACAGGTTTTGATAATACGAAATGGCATACTCCACCAAGTGCTTGAGGTGGTGAAGCGTTTGCTTCAGTTCTTTTTCTAAGTCTTTGAGTAGCTCATCTGCCTTGTACGAATCGTATTTAGAAATACGCTTGATGCGGATATCCATCAAACGCAAAATATCATCCCGTGTGATCTCACGATAGAATTGCTTTTTATAGGGTTTTAGTCCTTTATCGATGGTTTCAATAACGCCTTCGAACGTTGCTACATTTTCAATGTCGCGGTAGATACGGTTCTCAATGAATATCTTTTCCAATGAGGAGAAAAGGATTTTCTCCATCAACTCATTCTTGCGAATCTCCAGCTCTTGTTTAAGAAGTTTAACAGTTTGATCTGTGTTGTATTTTAATATTTCATTCACCTTCATGAACTGAGGTTTGTCATCCACAATTACACAAGCATTAGGTGAAATGGATACTTGGCAATCGGTAAATGCATACAATGCATCAATGGCAATCTCAGGCGATTGACCTGGCTGAAGCAATATTAAAATCTCAACATCCTTGGCAGTATTATCA
>JANXRR010000152.1 GCA_025356795.1 Bacteroidia bacterium | reverse complement strand
GTTCATCGCCCAAATCGCAAAAAAAACAAAAGTATTTCCCTTTCCAGTTACCCTAATCGGAAGAATGTAACGAAATTCAGGATTGAAGTCATGTAGTAATTCAAATTTAAAATCAGAGTATGAGAAAATACCAATACCCTTTTTGCTTCCATCACTATACCAGTAACTATCATTTGGTTTAGGTATATCTTCATTAAACTTCAATTTGTCAGGAGGCTCACATTCCTGAATAACCACGATGTCTGGCTGGTGGGTTAAAATTATACCAGCTTTTTTTCTAAAGGCTCCCTGACAGTTCCATGATATAAGTTTCATTTCTTCGTGTGCCTTTTAGGGGATGCCGTATTGACTTAAGTATGTGCTTTTTTGCTTGTGAGGAAATGGATTGTTTTCTAAGATTGATTTTTAAGTAATGCTGTGCAACACCCACTTTTGATAAGCTGCTCTCTTTATTTTTTCTGTTCAAGTAACGATAAAAGTTGCTCATTAAACAGCTGTGTTTTGGTGCCCAGTGTTCCAAAAAAAGTCTTGTCAAAAGTCTCAACTACTTTTACTGCTTGTTTGATAATTTTTTTTCCACTGTCTGTTAGTTCAACAGTTTTAGCTCTTGTATCCGTCAGATGCTCTTGCCGTTGCAAAAGGCCTTTGTTTTGCAAAGTTCTTAAAACTGTTGAGGTTGTCATAGGGTCAATTTGAGTATGCGTTGACAATAAAATTTGTGTCACGTCTTGTTTATGCAACGTAAGCCAATAAACACTTGCCATTAAAACAAACTGTGAATGTGTCAAGTCGAAAGATTCTAAGGCTTTTTTAATTTCGCGTTGCCAAAGATTTGTCACTTGCCACAGCAAAAATCCAGAACTATCTTCCGATTTCTCTACACTAAAAGTGGTGTCTTTAGGTTTCATAAATTTTTTGCGGTTTTAATTTGTTGCTGCATATCTATGGGCAGAGTAGCTACTATTTTTTGAGCTACTATTTTTATCCACACAAAACCTAAAAGCCCTTCAACTTTCATAGTCGTTGTAATTTTCAGGCCGTTTGATGTTTCTTTAAACGTATGTTCGCCATACATTTTCGCTAATGGAAATTTTGTAAAATCTGTGAAACTTTTATTTTCCGTTGCCTCTACAATTCCAATTTTTAGTTTTGGTCCGCCTTTGGGCTGAAACATAAAATAATTTCCCTTTTCAAATTTCCCTTCTATTTTAGCAAATTCAACACCGTTGTCCCACGTGTGCCAATTGTTTACATCAGAAAAGAGTTTCCACATTTGTTCTTTTGTAACTTCATTTGTTACGATTGAGTGAGATTTTGTCCACATATTTTTTCAATTTAAGGGTTAATAATATTATATGTGCAAATATAATATGTGAACTTATTATAAGCAATTTTATTTTTTTTAATTTCAGTTTACAGGAATACATTTTCTGTCATAAACCATAACGAGTATTATTTCAATGATCATTAGGCTAGAAACCAAAGCAAGTGAAGTGATTAAGAAGTTACAAGAACCCATAATTTCCTACCTTTGCCCCAACTTAATTTTTAAATGGTATCTGTTTCAAATATCTCATATTTTATTGGCGGTAGGCCATTGTATCAAAATGCATCTATGTTTATAAAGCCAGATGATAAAATCGGATTGATTGGGCTTAACGGACGTGGAAAATCAACATTATTGAAGATTATTAATGGCGATTTGCGCGTAGATGAAGGTAGCATAAGCAAAGCAAAAGATTGTACCATCGGGTTCTTAAATCAAGATCTCCTCTCCTATCAATCGGAAGATGCCATTCTTACAGTAGCCATGGAAGCTTTCAAAGAGGCCGTTGACACCCAACGCCAGATTGAAAAAATTCTTCATAAACTAGAAACTGAATACTCTGATAACTTAGTTGAACGACTTACTTCCCTACAAGAACGCTTTGAGGCGTTAGACGGATACACCATGCAGTCTAAAGCGGAAGAAGTATTAGAAGGAATAGGATTCAGCACGAACGATCTTCACAGGCCCCTCAAAGAATTTTCTGGAGGTTGGCGCATGCGCGTAATGCTTGCGCAGCTTCTGCTATCAAGGCCTTCGTTACTGATGTTAGATGAACCTACCAATCATTTAGACTTGCCTTCCATTGAGTGGGTAGAAAGTTACCTGCGAAATTATGAAGGTGCCGTAATCATAGTATCGCATGATAGGCAGTTTATTGATAATGTAGTAACCAAAACTGTAGATGTTACCCAACAGCAATTGGTTAGCTACGAAGGTAATTATCAATTCTATTTGAAGGAGAAAGAGCTTCGCGAAGAAATACAGCAAGGAGCCTTTGAAAATCAGCAAGCAAAGATTCGACAGACAGAGCGATTTATAGAGCGCTTCAAAGCAAAAGCCACAAAGGCGCGACAGGTGCAATCGCGTGTGAAAGCACTCGACCGAATGGATATGATTGAAGAGGTCATTGACGATACCGCAGCTGTCAATTTTAAATTTACGTTCAATCAACCGTCTGGTCGCCATGTAGTAACATTGGAAGGTGTTTCAAAAGCATATGGCACCAATGAAATTTTAAAAGGAAGTTCTGCTGTAATTGAACGAGGTGACAAGATTGCACTCATTGGTGCCAATGGAAAAGGGAAGTCAACCTTACTTAGAATTTTAGCAGCTACCGAGCCTGTTAATGGTGAAAGAACCATAGGCTTTAATGTTATTTATGGATTTTATGCCCAGCATCAACTGGAGGCATTGCATGTAGAAAGCGAGATCTTAGATGAACTAAAAGGCGCTGGCAGCAAAAAAACAGAACAAGAACTACGCAATGTGCTAGGTTGCTTTTTGTTTTCAGAAGATGATGTGTTCAAGAAGATAAAAGTGCTTTCGGGTGGCGAGAAATCACGTGTGGCCCTAGCGAAAACGTTGATCAGCGAAGCTAATTTTTTATTACTTGATGAACCCACCAATCACCTGGATTTTATCTCAGAAAATATTTTAATACAAGCCCTCCAGCAATATAAAGGAACCTTCGTTACCGTTTCACACAATCGTCACTTTGTAAATCAAGTAGCCAATAAGATATGGTACATCGAAGACAAGCAGATAAAAGAATACCCTGGCACCTATGCCGAATATGATGTTTGGTATGCCAAGCGCAAACTAGAACATAAAAACACGCCACCGCCTGTTGCCCCTAAAAAAGAAG
>JANXRR010000123.1 GCA_025356795.1 Bacteroidia bacterium | reverse complement strand
TGATGCCCAAAGATCCCAACGACAATAAAAATTGCATCCTTGAAATAAGGGCGGGCACAGGCGGTGATGAAGCTGCTATTTTTGCTGGTGATTTGTGGAGGATGTATCAACGGTATTGCGACCGGGTAGGGTTAAGGATGTCTGCGGTGGATATAACAGAGGGAACGGCAGGCGGGTACAAAGAGGTAATAAGTAGCATAGAGGGTGAGGGGGCTTATGGCATTTTCAAGTACGAGTCGGGCGTGCACCGGGTGCAGCGTGTGCCTGATACGGAAACACAAGGGCGCGTGCATACTTCTGCTGCATCGGTTGTTGTGCTGCCAGAGGCAGAAGATGTAGATGTGGAAATCAACCCTGCTGATATTGAAGTTATCACCTCTCGTTCGGGTGGTGCCGGTGGGCAGAACGTAAATAAAGTAGAGACGAAAGTGCAGATGACACACAAGCCTTCGGGCATTGTTATTACCTGCCAGGTAGAGCGCTCTCAACATGGTAACCGTGCGCGTGCTATGGTGATGCTTCGCGCCAAACTGTATGAACTTGAAGTAGAGAAAAAGAATGCCGCTGTGGGTGCCTCACGCAAGAGCCAAGTGCGCAGTGGCGATAGATCAGAGAAAATTAGAACGTATAACTACCCGCAAAGTAGAGTTACGGATCATCGCATTGGCTACACACAACACAACTTACCAGCCGTAATGAATGGCGAGGTTGACGAGTTTATCAATCAGTTAAAGATTGCCGAAACGGCAGAGAAGATGACGAATAATAATAATTGACCTATTTCTTTTCTAGACTGAGAAAGGAAAAAAGGGCAATAATATCTTCTTCATTTTTAACTTTATTTTTTGTTGATTTTAACCATTCTTCAGCTTCAGGCGTTGGTTCGAGAATTGAAAAAACGGATGACTTGTTCAAACCCTTCAAGGGCTTTATACTTACTTTATCTTTTAAAAAGTAATTGGTAGACGAAACAAAATTAAACTCAGACCTGCCAAGCAACGGATCATAATCACTTTTTCTAATAGTTACCGATACATTTTTAAGTAGTTGAAACGCACCTTCATTCATCACTTGAAAATAGTGCTCTTTATCATCTTTGGTAAGCCCAATAAGGCTTTGAAAAGCGGCTGTTACTTTAAGGGTATCTTCAGTTGAGAATAGGATTATTTTTTTTATGAGGCCCGAATTAGCTACTAATTCTGATCCGCTATTGTCTATATAGTGAACATCGTTGGTATATAAATTCAATTTCACTTGTCGCATTTTTATGGCATTGCCACCCTTTAAAAACAGTAATCCTGGGCTCCATTCGTCACTCCAAAAACACCTCCCGCGTACATCTGAATAGGTAAGCTTATCAACCGTTTTTTGACCTATAGCAGCGGGGTTGTTATACCTTACTGATCCATAATTTCCGGCACTTCCACCAGCCACATCAAAAGTTTGAAGCTGTGCCTTTGCCTCCACTAAACTCAAAAACAATAAACCAGAAAGTAGTATTCTTAAAGTGCTATTTGATTTGGGATTAATTAGATACCTAGTTGTCATTGTCTGTTTTTTTTGCTTCTGCATCCAAAATCTTTTGAATAATTTGTTGTTGGTTTTCCGTGATGGTTTTATCCACTTCAGCTTGCTTTTTCATGAAGCGGAACATGGCGTTCTTCTTAATTTCATAAGCAATAAAGACAGTGTACTTAGTGGCTTTCTTATCGAAGTATTTTTCTTGCCCAATCTTGCGCACATCGGCAATCGAAGTGTTCATTACTTGTCTTACTAAGCTTTGAAACTTATCGGCAACATCAGCAGCTTTATCGTTTTCAGCTTGGCCAAGGTATTGATCGGTAACTTGCTTCATTGTTGTATTTACTTGACCAGCCAACTGGGCTTTGGCTTCTATATCTGCTTTTCCTAAAGCAACGTTATCAGAGGAGCTTTCACCTTTGCCAACAGCTCTAAAGAACCGATTATTTGACTCATAAGCCGAGCCATTAAAAGGTTCCTTCACTTTAACTCCAAAAACATTGGACACGCACGCGCTAACAAACACTATGAGCAACAGATTGCTAATGACAATTAAGCCTTTCATACGAAGTCATTTAATTATAAAAATACTAAAAATTGTACGGGTCTAGAATGAACAGTTGAATAATTAGGCTTTAATAATAAGCTGCCACCTAAACGCCCACTTCCATTGCAATGAATAGCCAGCAATATCGGCTCTTTTTAAAATGGATTCTAATTCTTTTTTATTAAAAGCTCTTAAAACAGATAGGGGGGCGTCAAACTTGAGCATCGCGGATTTGGAAAAGAAATGACTGATCCACCGGATTGAATGAAAGGCGAACCAATGCCTATGAATATCATTGATTACAATACCAATGTTTACTTGTTTTGTTAGAGATTTTATTAATTCAACTAACTGGTCATCATCGAAATGATGAGTAAATAAGGTGGCAAGAGCAATATCAAAGGATAGGTATTTAAATTCGTTCGAGAATATATTTAACGCCTGATATGTTATGTTTTTATACCCTGTGGTATTTTTTTCTGCGAATGAAGTAATGTTGGGGTTAGCGTCAATTCCCGTAAGGGTAAAAGCGAAATGATTCCTTGCTCCCCAATTGGCCACAAGTTTTAAAATATCGCCACCACCACACCCTAAATCTACTATTGAAAATTGCTTTTGAGGTGAACCA
>JANXRR010000081.1 GCA_025356795.1 Bacteroidia bacterium | reverse complement strand
GGCTTCAAGAGTTCTTCGTAAAGTGATTTGAGTACTTTGTCAGAATATTTTTTGCGAACAAATTTCATTGGCCTTATGAGATCAAGTCGCAAGATAAAATAAAAACCTCCAAGGTCTGTTTGCTTCAGTAAGCAGACCTTGGAGGTTCATTTGAAAAGAATTTTAAGCCTCAACAGTTTGCCTGCTCTTCACCAAATCTTGATCGGGTTTAGATTCATCAGTCAAGGCAACTTTGCCGCGCTCGTTGCGCATGGTGCGGCTGAAGAGGGAAATATTTTTGTCGAACAAAAATCTAAACCAAAGCTTGGTCCACGAGTTGTGCGATAAAAGTGTATCGTAATATGAAGGCGCTTGCTTCTTTAATTGCGGAAGCTTGTTCCAAGGAATAGAAGGGAAATCGTGATGCTCGTTATGAAACCCGACATTGAAAGCAACGGTATTGAGCGGGCCATAATAACTATAGGTTTCTTGATTTTCATCCAGCGTAAGAAAATGTTCTTGAATCCATCGTGCGCCAAGCGGATGAAGACCGACTGAAAAGAAAAAACTTGATAACATAAAGACAAATGCCTTGGGGCCAAAAAAGTACCAAATAGCTACATTAAAGCTAAGCTGAATAACCCAGTTGGTAATGATCCATCCATCCACAGGTTTTATTTCTTTCAACCTGAATGTGCGGATCACTTGGAACACGGGAAAAATCAATAGCCACAGGGCTTTACCAAAGAATGTGTTGTTAATAAATTTAGCTTCCCAAAAATCAGGAAGGTCGGCATCGAGTTCATGGACACCTTGAAAAGAATGATGTTTGATGTGGTATCTTTCAAATGAAATAGCCGAAGGGAGAATGTGTGGCAAATTTGCCACAATAGCTGCTAATCTATTGAGTGCTTTATTTTTGAACAGCAAGTGATGTGAGCATTCGTGGATCATTACAAACAATGAGTGATTGAAGAACGCCCCAACTCCATAACCTACAAGCAGCACAAGCCACCAAGCAGAATCTTTCACCAAGTAAGAAATACCTATCATGCCGCCCACAAGGCCAATGATAGCGAAGATGGTTAATGGGTTTTTGCCCATCAGTTTCTTCACATGTGGGTATTGCTTTAAAATTTGTAGCGTGCGAATGCGATGAGGTTCTGGCTCAGCTGAAAAATGGAAATTAATTGTTGACATAGTCTGCAAATATAACCTCTACAACAACAAAAGCCCAAATGGGTTATCTTTCCTTTCGAATGCCTCAGATAATACTATTTGCGTTAGCAAATGAAATTTTGTCCACATGGCTTTTTAAAACACGGCTTTAAACTGCTTCAAAAACCTCACATCATTTTCTGAATAAAGTCTGAGATCATTTACGCCATAGCGCAATTGCGTTACCCGCTCCACACCCATTCCGAAGGCAAAGCCAGTGTATTCTTCAGGATCAATGCCACAGTTTTTCAATACGTTTGGATGCACCATTCCCGAGCCTGCAATTTCAACCCAACCGCTGTATTTACAAACGTTGCAACCCTTGCCATGGCAGATTAAACAGGTGATGTCAATTTCGGCACTTGGTTCTGTAAACGGAAAGAATGAAGGTCTAAAACGAATCTCAATGTCTTTACCATACAATTCCTTTGCGAATTGAAATAGCGTTTGCTTTAGATCAGCAAAGCCCACATTCTTGTCAACATACAATCCTTCAATTTGATGAAAAAAACAATGCGCACGAGCAGAGATGGCTTCATTGCGATACACCCTGCCAGGCATAATAGACCGGATGGGAGGCGTTTGCTTTTCCATCAAGCGTATCTGCACATTCGAGGTATGTGTGCGCAAAAGGAAGTCAGGATTTCTATCCACAAAAAAAGTGTCCTGCATTTCCCTTGCGGGATGGTTCTCCGGAAAATTAAGAGCAGAGAAATTATGCCAATCATCTTCTATCTCAGGGCCATCGGCCACAGAAAAACCGAGGCGCTCAAATATTTCAATAATTTTATATCGGGTAAGATTGAGAGGATGAAGATTGCCAGTGGTATTGGAAACAGGTGGCAGCGACAGATCAAGTTGATTTGAATCCTTAGTGGATAAAGACTCTATACTTTCTGAAAGTTCTTTGAATTTGGCCTCGGCTAGTTGTTTGAGGTCATTGAGGGTTTTGCCTAATTCCCTTTTTTCTTCCTTGGCAGCTACTTTTAGGTCTTCAAATAGCGCAGACAATTCGCCTTTTTTACTCAAGTATTTTATTCTAAATATCTCTAATGCATCAACAGTTGTGATTACTTCTTTCTCAACTTTTTCTCTTAGTTCTGTAACTCGTTCTAACAACATCATTATGTTTTTGATAATTTTTTAATAATTAATCTATCCAAAATTACACTTAAAATAAGTGCCAAGAAGATTATTGCAGGTAACATGATCATATCCCCCACATGCCTAAATGAAAATGCCAAAATGATAAATAGTAGATTAACCAATGCTAGGGCAATGGCGGTTTTGCCATGACTAAACCCTAACCGCATCAATGCATGATGTATGTGGCTTTTATCTGGAGAAAATGGCGATTGACCGCGAGAAATTCTAAGTATCATAATCCGTAAGGTGTCTGTTAGTGGAATTATTAAGAGAGCCGCTGCAGATGCAATAGTCCCCGAAAGTTTTAACCCATTGTAGGCTGGTAAAGCATAATTCGTATTCATAAAATGTATTACCAACATGCCTAATAATATTCCAATTACCATCGCTCCAGTATCGCCCATAAAGATTTCAGCAGGTTGCCAGTTAAAAACAAGAAAAGCTAATATTCCTCCTATCATAGAAAAACTTAATAGAGCAAAGACTGTATCGCCTGTTAAATAAAACCAAAACCCAAGCGAAGTTAAAACGACAAGGCCGATACTTCCCGCTAGGCCGTCCAATCCATCAATTAAGTTAAAAGAATTAGTTACAACTATAAGAGTAAATCCTGTTATGAAATAACCCAACCAAGTAGGGATTTCTGTTATTCCCATAAATCCATAAAGCGAAGTTATTTGCACCGTGGAAAACGAAAGTACTATT
>JANXRR010000044.1 GCA_025356795.1 Bacteroidia bacterium | reverse complement strand
TTTAAAACAAGGTCTTCAAACTTATTGCCTTCCATGGCTTGCAATAATTTTATTTTTTCTTCTGCGTTGTTAGAAAGTTTTTTTTTCAAATCAGTGGCTTGATTTATCGCTTTAGCAATTTGTTTGTAAACAGCATCGGCTGCTTGGTTGGTTTCGTCAATTTGCGCTTGCACTTTATCACGGTAAAATTGAACGCCAGTTTGATACACAAGTTTCTCCAACTGTTTATCAATTGTCTCCATGTCAGTGCCTTCCCACTCACTTACTTTAATGCCAATCCAGAGGGTAACTGTAGGGTTATTTTCTTTCACCATAGCATATAATATCCCTTTAGGGTAAAGAGCTCCGTTTAAAATGGGATTGGTAACTATGATGGGATCTGAGGATAGAAACTTTATTTTACCATGCTCTTTTAATATTTTATTCAGTGTTGAAGTGGCATCTGCTCGTTTACCTTCAATGTCGGCAGCAAAGCCCTCATAATTTTCGTCTTTAATTTTATCTGGTTGCTTTTTTACTACAACTGTTTGAGCGTGCGCCACCATTAAACTTGTAATAAGCAATGCTGTATTGATAAACTTCTTCATAACATTCATGCGTTAATAATTGTTTTTAGTTTGTTTAGTAAAATCTTTAATATGATTTTCGTATGGATAGGTCTCCTTCGTTAATTACGAATTCATGTAACCCTGTTACTAAGTTCTAAAATTACAAATAATGAACAAGAAAATTTTAATCACAGGAGCCTCCGGTTTAATTGGTTCTAGATTAACGGAGTTATTGATAAAAAATGGTTATCAGGTCAATCACTTGGGTAGATCAAAGCGAGAAGGAACTGTACCTTCTTTTGTTTGGAATGTTGATACGGGGGAAATGGATGAGGAAGCTTTGAAAGGAGTAACCTCAATCATACATCTTGCGGGAGCGGGTGTTGCCGATAAACGATGGTCGGTAGAGAGAAAAAAGGAAATTCTGGAAAGCAGATTAAAGTCGACAGATTTACTTTTTAACAGACTTAGAACAATAGATCATTCAGTTGACACCGTTGTGTCAGCTTCTGCAATTGGCTACTACGGTTTTGGTTTGAATGAGGCGATTTTTAAAGAAGAATCGAAACCGGCAACAGACTTCTTAGCGCATGTTACAGAACTGTGGGAAAGTAAAGTAGATCAAATTGGCGCGCTTAATATTCGTGTGGCAAAAATAAGAATTGGCATTGTGTTAAGTACACATGGTGGAGCATTAGCTACTATGGCTTTGCCTGTAAAACTAGGTTTGGGTTCACCCATAGGAACTGGTAAGCAATATCTATCGTGGATTCATGTTGATGATCTTTGCTCAATGTTTATCAAGGCGCTTGAGGATAACGAAATGAAGGGTGCTTACAATGGAGTAATTGATTGGTGCAACAATATGGATTTTGAAAAGACACTTGCACGCGTGTTAAAAAGGCCATTGTGGTTTCCAGCTGTGCCAAGCTTTGTCTTAAGATTAGCGGTGGGCGAAATGGCCGAAATAGTATTAAACGGAAGCAAGGTTTCTTCTGAAAAGATTCGCAAGACAGGATTTACTGCTGCCTTCCCTACATTAGAAGTTGCGTTAAAAGATTTACTTGTTAAACCAAAACACTAATACTCACAGCTCCTAACGAACAGGCGAAGTAGCTACTGCAATCTTGGAATCGGCTGTACCAAAATATAAAAACCACTTACCATGATAAGCAACTAGCCCTTCAATAAAGCACACTTGATTTACTTGCCCATTTATTTCATAAGGTTGATCGGGGCGCAAGAAATTTTTCTCTTGTCTATTAATAAGGTGAGTTGGATCCTTTACATCAAACAGTGCTTGACCAGAACAGTAAGCACCTTTAGCTATAGTGCTGTCACCTTCGCTATCTAAGTTCATTCCATTATATAAAAGGATAATTCCCTTTTCAGTAATCATAGCAGCAGGTCCGCTTTCAACTAACCTGCTATCAAAGTAACCTTCCCGTGGTCTTAGCACTGATTTTAATTTTCCACCTTCCTCAATTGGCTGCCAGTGGATTAAGTCCTCAGAGGTGGCCATGAATAAATCGGTATCACCAAAATACATCCAGTAATGTCCATTTATTTTTTCTGCAATAATTTTGTCTCCAACTTGTTTGCCTACAATAGCTCCCGACTTGCTCCATGTGTCAGTATATTTTCCATTCAATAGTAACCCGTGTTTTGTCCACTTTTTTAAATCGTTAGACGATGCAATGCAAAGCCTCGCAAGCTTTCCATCATAAGCCGTGTAGGTAAGAAAATAAATTCCTTTATCATCTTCAATTATGCGAGGGTCTTCTATGCCGCCTTCCCATTCATACATTTTCAAAAAATCGTCTTCAGGAAAAAGTACGGGTGCTGCGTTTCTTGTAAAATGCAAACCGTCTAAAGAATAAGCTAAGCCAATGCGTGAAGTACCAGCATATTTTCCAATCATATCTTCAGCGCGGTATAAAAGAAAAATGGTATCGTGCCGAACAACAGCCGCAGGATTAAACACATCTTTTTCTTCCCACTTTACATTTTGCTTCAAGATGGGGCAAATGAATTCACCTGTGTTTGCTGCTAATATCGGGTTGATACTATCAACTTTTGTGAAAGGTAGCATGGCCCAATCATTTGTTAATGTACTTTTTTGTTGATTGCAAGAAGCGATTAACATTGCTAAAAGCATCAGAAAATAAACGTTACGTTTTCGCACCATTTCTTTATCTTCAATTTTTTAACAAGGTAAGTGAAAAATTATGGCAATTGAAAGTGGAAAAAAAACCGTGAGAGCGGAGAAGATTCAGCAAACATCAGAAGATGAACATCGAATTAGGAAAGCGTTTAAAGATAAAGACTGGGCCGAAATAAAAAGCTCCGATTCGTGGGTGATCTTTAAAGTAATGAGTGAGTTTGTGGAAGGCTTCGAGAAGCTCGCCAAGATTGGGCCATGCGTTACAATTTTTGGTTCGGCACGCGTAAAATCAGATCATCCATATTATACAATGGCGGAGGATATAGCATATAAACTTGTGCAACACGGATATGGTGTTATTACCGGTGGTGGTCCGGGTATTATGGAAGCGGGGAATAAGGGTGCGAAGCGAGCTGGTGGTAAATCAGTGGGCCTTAATATTTATTTGCCTCATGAACAAAAGGGCAATCCATACATCGATCCTGATAAATTGATAACCTTCGATTATTTCTTTGTGCGCAAAGTTATGTTTATGAAATATTCGCAAGGCTTTATTGTAATGCCAGGTGGCTTCGGCACAATTGATGAATTGAGTGAGGCGTTAACACTTATCCAAACAAAAAAGATTGGTCGTTTTCCTATTGTATTGGTAGGGAAAAAGTTTTGGACCGGTATGATTGATTGGATAAAAGAAGTTCTTGTGGCAGATAAAATGATTAACGAAGAAGATTTGGACCTTTTTAATTTAGTAGATACTCCGGAAGAAGCCGTGCATGTGATTGATGATTTCTATGCAAAATACTTACTCTCACCAAACTTCTAAAAGTTAACGGAGGGAATGATATGATTTCTTTTAGTGTCCTGCACGCATAGCCATTCTTCAATTCTTGATTAAATTTAGGTAGTGCGTGTGTCCATTATTGCAATCTACAAATTGCTGCTAACTATTTTTTTGACCAAACGTATAATTTCAGAAGGCTTTTTCGATAAAAGAATCAGTAAATTGTGCCAATATGAAGTGGTCATTATTCATTCTTTTATTTTTTGCCGAACCGTTTTCTGTGCAAGCGCAACAAAAATACACCGTTGAAAGTGGTACGATTAGCTTTACTTCTAACGCTGATCTTGAGATTATAAATGCCGTTTCAGATAAACTACAAGGATTGCTAGATCCTGCTTCTAATAAGTTTGTGTTTGTAGTTCCTATCCAATCGTTTAAAGGATTCAACAGCGCCATGCAAAAAGAGCATTTTAATGAAAAATATTTAGAAAGCGATCGATTTCCCAAGGCAATCTTTGCCGGAAAAATTATTGAGGAATTGGACTTAGCAAAAAACGGGACGTTCGATGTGAGAGCTAAAGGTGAATTGGATATTCATGGTGTGAAGCAGACACGCATCATAAAAAGTAAAATAACAATTGCTAATGGCAATATAATAATTGATGCAAAATTTGCCTTACCATTGTTAGATCATAATATTACTATCCCGACTATAATAAGCCACAAAATTGCAACAGAAATGGAGATTGTTTTTTCTGCTATAATGATAATGAAATAGATTTTTGTCATGAAGAAGTTATTTTCTTATATACTTATAATAATTGCCTGTCAGGCATATTCGCAAGTACCCTTCTTTCAAACATATTCTTTGCCTATAAAAAATGAAACACTTGAAATAAAAGCATTGTACCAAGATCAAATTGGTTTTATTTGGATAGGCACAGACAAAGGTTTATTCAAATATGATGGCACTGAATACATACGTTACACAACTAAAGATAGTTTGCCGGATAATAAGGTAACAGCAATTGCACAAGATTCAAGTGGTAGAATTTGGTTAGGTCATTCAACAGGACAGATTTCCTATTTCGATGGCGTTAAGATCAAGCAGTTTACAACCCTCGAAGGCACCGCCACTAAAGAAATATCAGATATTCACTTTGATGGGAAAGGTGTTATGTGGTTCTCCACATTAAATGATGGACTTTATTATTTTGTTAACAACAGGCTCTATAGACTAGATGAAATTGATGGTATGCCTGACATTTTTGTTTATGATATTGAGGAGAGTCCGGAGGGAAAAATTTGGGTTGGTACAGACAGAGGAATCGCGATAATTAAATTGATTAACAATCAGCCTGAGATTGAAGTAATGGATCAAAAGGACGGGTTACCAGATAATATAATCAAAAAGATTATATTCAATAATAATGATATGGTATGGCTGGGAACTGAGGATCGAGGTGTCGTTCAATATATCCCATCAACAAAAAAATTTAAACCACAAATTGTAAATTGGAATTTTGGAGCCCTGCAAGATTTAGCAATTAAGCAAAATCAACTATGGGTTACTACCAGCGAGAAAGGCTTACTTGTTTTGGAAGTAAACGATTCTTTTGGAATTCAAAATTTTCACGGCACTGTGGGGATGGCAAAATTATTGGTTGACAAAGAAGGTAATATTTGGTCGGGTAAAAAATCTGAATTGCTGAGAACCCCGGGAACCGTAATTGAATTCATTGAAAAGTTTGATCATGGTATGACCGAAAACATTATTGCTCTAACG
>JANXRR010000005.1 GCA_025356795.1 Bacteroidia bacterium | reverse complement strand
ATGGAATTTGTTGATAAAATGCTTCGGCAATTCCAGGAGCAAAATTGAATGCAGCTGAGCCTGAAGTACACACAAGCACTACAGGTGTGGAGGTTTGTTGTGCAATGCCTGTTGCTATAAATGCAGCGCTACGTTCATCACTTATGGTTCTTGTTATAAAGTTAGGATGATTGACAAACGCCAATGTTAGCGGGGCACAACGAGAGCCTGGGCAAACAATGGCTTGACTTATACCTTTCAGTGAACAGAGCTGTGCAATGTCATAAATGGGTTGAAGCCTTTTCATTGTTTTCTCTGTATCTGCAAAGTTGATAGTAAGCACTATTTATTGTTCAGCAACAATTTTTCTTACTGTTTTTGCCTTTGTGTGTCGTTTACTGCGCTGCTCTTTGCGCAATTTAATAAGCACGCTGAATTCATCTCGCTCTTTATCGGTCCAAGGTTTGTCCAGAACGGTAAAGTCAACATTTTTCGGTTCTCTTATTAGCCCCATTTGGTTTTATATTTTAAAATATTGGTTAAGAGCTTAATTTGTTCAAGCCAATTAAACTGCCAATTCGATTTTATAAGTTGTTTATTATCCTTGCTATAAAGTTGAAAAATCTCAGTATCGAAAACATCTCTTGATACAGTATTTTCAATAGAATTTGTAAGCTTATCTATCTCAATACCAATTAGTTTTTTTGCCACTACTCTCACTTGTCAAAGATAGGAAATGATATTAAAATATGGTGATTGAAATTCAAGTTTGAGGATTACTGAAATTACACGGATTTGATAATTTTGAGAAGTGCTTCCATTTTTAACTCTGTTTCTGCAAACTCATTTTCAGGATCAGAGTCGATGGTTACACCAGCGCCTGCATAAAGGAGTGCGGACTTATTAAGTAACTGTATGCAACGCAAGTTCACAAACAGATGACTTTCATTTTTGAAGTTTACAGGCCCCAGAAAACCACTGTAAAATTCGCGGTCATACCCTTCACTGACTTTTAAAAATTGTTGTGCGTTTTCTAGTGGCATGCCGCATACTGCCGAAGTGGGATGAAGCAATTTCAGCATCACAGAACTTAGTAAAGGGAAATTAGTGGCAACGGTATCTACCTCAAATTCTGTTTTTAGGTGTACCAAGTTGCCAGCTACAACAGTGCGCGGCCCACGTTCTTCATATTCGCGCAAGCGGATTTTTTTAAAGCAACTGATTATATACCGGCAAACAAGGGCTTGCTCTTCTATTTCTTTTTCTGTCCATGCTATCGATTTGATATTCATGCCTTCTTCCCATCTCTTCGTGCCCGCCAGTGCTACTGTTTTGAAATGGGCTTGATCGTTTAGACTTACCAATAACTCCGGTGATGCGCCAATCCATGTGCCCGTTTCTTCGGATGACACAAAGGAAACAAATGCGTTTGGATACGTTTGGCAAAGCGTTTGGAATATCTTCACACAATCAAAATCATGATCTATCTCAACTTCTTTTGATCGGGTAGGGACTATTTTTTCACACGCTCCTGATTCGATAAATGCAATGCTGTTTCTTACCAGTTCGGTATAATGATTAGCGTCTGTTTTACTTACCTGAACATCCTTCTTTTTTTTGGGAAGAGAATCAGCATCCAATTGCCCGTTTCTTATTTTGAAATTTTCAGGAGTATTGCCTTCTGCCAACAAACCATCTTTAAATGTGTAGATCAAATCGCCTTTGAAGAATACTTTTTTCTTGATAGTATCAAAAGGGGAAAACACAAAACCAGTTTCGGATTCCTCCAACGATAATTCGTCAATCTCTTTCGTTCCGTCCGTGCATATGAGCAAATGCTTTTCAGTTGAGTTGGGCATCCGCCAAAGCGCAAAAGAACTTCCTTCAGAAAGATGGAAATGAATGAGGGAGGGGAGAAGTTCTAATTCGGTGAGTAGTGCTGTCTTTACGGATTCGGTTATCTGCATTTCAATTACTTCTAATTAGCGCTTGTCTATCACGGCCATGGTTATGCGGCTGATGCAAACAAGTTCTTTTTCTTCATTCGTTATTCGTATCTCCCACACCTGGGTTTTCTTTCCTATGTGCAACGGTTTGGTGATCCCATAAACAAACCCGCTTTTCACGCTTTTAATATGGTTGGCATTTATGTCTAACCCAACACAATACTGTGTTTTCATATCCACACAAAAAGTGGCGGCCACACTTCCTAGTGTTTCGGCCAAAACTACCGATGCACCTCCGTGTAACAAGCCAAGTGGCTGATGAGTTCTATCATCCACGGGCATTTTTGCTTCAATAAAGTCATCGCCAATGGCAGTGAACTCGATGCCTAAATGTGAAATCATGGTTTTAGGCCCCATTTTATTTAGGAAATCGATTGTTAACTCACCGTTAAATATTGACATACTTTGGAGTGTAAGGTTATGATAACAAATGAAATACTTATTTTTGCGCCAAATTAAGAGGAAATTGAGCAGCAAAAAAATTTACATTGTCCGCCACGGGCAGACGGATTTTAATCTAAAAGGCATTGTTCAGGGAAGCGGGGTAAATATTTCGCTCAACAACCAAGGAAGGGCGCAAGCTGCTGCTTTCTTTGAAATGTATAAGGAGATCAAATTTGATAAGATTTACACTTCAGCCTTGAAGCGAACTATTGAAACCGTGCAATCTTTTGTAGAGCTGGGAATCCCCCATCAATCCTTTAGCGGATTGAACGAAATCAGTTGGGGAACCAATGAAGGCAGAATAATTACCCCCGAAGAGGACAACTATTATCATTGGATGCTGGAACAATGGCAAAATGGAAATACCGATCAACGGATTGAAGGTGGTGAAAGTCCTGAGGATGTGAAGGTTCGTCAAAAGCCTGCCATTGATTACATTTTAAGCCAAGAGCAGGAAAATACTATTCTAATATGCATGCACGGCAGAGCCATTCGTATTTTGCTTTGCAATCTTCTCAACTATCCGTTGAAAAGCATGGATATGTTTGAACATGAAAACCTGTGCTTATATTTATTGAATTATAGCAGCGGTGTAATCACAATCGAAAAGCATAATGACACTAAGCATTTGCTTGCTTTCGCGGAAGCCTCACTTTAAAATATGTAGCTTGAACACAAAATTAGTACTGGTAATAATAATGGCCCTTGTTTTGGGTGTTGGCTGTGCAAAAGCACAATCTATAGCACTCTTGAAGGCCGATGATTTTCTTCATGTGAAATAAGCCTCCGCTTTTACACAAAGCTTTCGGAATTTCACATCATGTAACGCCCGCCGTCGTGCCGCGGATTGCAGGGTTGCCACAGTGGGACGCTTGCAGGCGAGTACGGTGGCGATCGTCTCTTGCGTATAACCCCAGCGGGCGGCGAGCAGCGACAACATTTCACGCACGGGAGTGCGCCCCCGCTGCGAGCGAAGCGATCGTTGTGCCGCTTTTTGCAGTCACCGCTAGGATTCCGCACGCTCTCGCGTGCGGCCGCTTGCATCTCCCCCCGCTTTCCTCTATACTCCCCGTCCGCCCTTCCCGGGCGGGCTGGCTCAAGTGTCTCGCAGCAGCGACCCTTTCGCCCGAATGGGTTCGCAAAGAAACTTCCGCGCTTCTCAATATACTGGATAGCTGGCATATGCTGGCGTAGCTCAGTTGGTAGAGCGGCAGTTTTGTAAACTGCGGGTCGTGGGTTCAAATCCCGCCGCCAGCTCCAAGTTCATCCAGTTCAACCGCGGTGGTTGCCGTCCGGTCTGCCTGCGCAAGCGGGCCACGATCCGGGAACGCGCGCGCTGATCCCGTGGAGGGTTGGCCGAGCGGTCAATGGCAGCGGGCTGTAAACCCGCCGGACTTAGTCCTACGGAGGTTCGATTCCTCCACCCTCCACCACGCTCGCGAGAGCGAGCGTAATGGCTCCGACCGGCTATTTCCGCAAGGTGCGCAGTCCCGAACGCGCCCTGTAGTTTTCAAGCCCTTCTTCTACCCGTGGGTTTCTTAACCCACTGTCCGACAAAAGGGCCTGATATTTGCCGAGAAAGCGCCCAACGGAAGCGCCCCCGTACCCAATACGGTAATCCCGCAGTTGAACTAACCGGAGAGGGGAGGCCGTATCCCCCGCGGGTTGAAGTTATCTTCATTGATGACCCAACCCCGGACGCAGGCCGCCAGGACCCCCCGGATGCAAGTCATCGCCCGCCGGCGTCATATCCGGCGAATGGGGTCTAAGACCTCGCGGTGTCTTCCACCCCAGTCCTGATTCCCTCTTCCCGCCGATGGTTCCGCTCACGCGGCCATCCGCGCGGTGCTTTCCGTGTTTCTGTGCGGCGTCCGATGCGGGCGTAACTCAGTTGGTAGAGTGTCAGCCTTCCAAGCTGACTGTCGCGGGTTCGAATCCCGTCGCCCGCTCCAACTCGCGCAGACCCAGGCGGCAGTTCCGGTTCTCACTCACAGTCCCCAGGGCCCTTGTAGCTCAGTGGTAGAGCACGTCATTGGTAATGACGGGGTCACCAGTTCAATCCTGGTCAAGGGCTCCAGTAACACCCCCGAAGAACACAACATTTTCCATTCTTTAAAAATATCCTCTCGCGCATGCACCAAGCCAGTCATTAATTTAATTTCCTTCGTGGATTCGCCAGAAAAAGATTCTTCACGCCTTAGTACTGATGAGGTTGCCGAAGCACGAAAATTGCTTTCTCAAGTGCAAACCATCCTTGACGGCAAA
>JANXRR010000630.1 GCA_025356795.1 Bacteroidia bacterium | reverse complement strand
TCTTACTGGCATTAAAAAGTTTTTCCTTTTCATCCTTAGAAAGGCTTTCGTAACCCTTGTCGGATATTTTATCTAAGATGGCATCTATTTCGTCTTGAGAGGACTTGCTAACGGTGGAAGCACTCCTCTTTGCCTTTGTTTCATCTTTGCGATAGGTAACCTTTACTTTGGGTTTGGGCTGTGCAATGTTTTTGAACCAATCTACTATACTAGTTATCCAACCTCCCCAGTTGACGCCCGCTTGCAATTGCTTGATATATACAAAGCCCATCAGCGCGCCACCTAAATGCGCTATGTTACCGCCAATATTTGATTGTACTGAACCCAAAAACGAAACAACAATAAAAAATAATGCTATATATTTAATTTTTACTGGGCCTAAGAACAAGAGGAAGAAAGTATAATTAGGAAGTAAGGTAGCGGCTGCCACCATGATAGCATAAATTGCCCCTGAAGCTCCAATCATTCCATCAAAATTTGATTGATCTTTAAAAAAAGGAATTATGTTGAACGCCAATAAATAAACTATACCTGCTGCCAGTGCCCCTAGGATATATAATGCAATGAGTTTATCGCTTCCCAAATATTCTATAAACAACTTCCCAAACCAGTATAGAGAAATCATATTGAAAAGAATATGCGTGATTTGTGATACGCTTAAACTATGCATAAACGCATAAGTAATAATCGTCCAAGGGCGAGTTAAAAATTCTTGAAATTTAGGAGGGATAAAAAACTGGTTGTGTAAAAAATTAAATATAGACTCGATCCCAGAAATTTTTGATAGAACAAGAAGGACAGCCATCATCAAAAACACGGCAACATTGATCACGATCAACTGCACGTGAGCATTGTTGGGTCTTTGAAATGCGTTTTTAAATTCTTCAAACATAATTTTTAATCACTCTATCATGCAAGTTACAACGTATTACGCTTTTTTCCAGATCGCTTTGTTCCTCGCGAAGGCTTCCGAGCCAGGTAAGTCGCTTAATTGCCAGGTGTTACGCTTGAAGCAATCTCAATTACTTGCCTTGACTTTTCCAGTACATGATAATTAAAAAAGCTGCGAAAGCACCACCAAAGTGGGCCAAGTGTGCCACTGTGCCACTTCTATCAAGAGCGTAAGTAATAAACCCCATAACAAACACCATGTATTTGGCCTTAATGGGAATGGGTGGAAAAAGCAACATTAATTCCAGGTTGGGAAAGAGCAGACCAAAAGCCATTAAAATTCCATAGATGGCACCGGACGCTCCTAACATGCTTCCTCCGCCCGCTCCAGTAAAAACAAAATAATTTAGTAACCCATAAATAACACCTGCACCAATACCGGTAGCGATGTAAAACAAAAGAAATTTTTTATCGCCCCAGTAGCTTTCCAAAATGGGCGCAAATGAAGCAAAGGCAAGCATATTGAAAAAGATATGGCCAAAGCTTCCATGTGCAAACATGTAGGTAAAAAACTGATAGGGTCTGAAATTACCAGATCGTATATCTGAGAGTGCCATAATTTCAGTCAGGCCGTATTGGCTGGCCAAATTCTGAAGTAGAAAAATAACAACATTAACAATTATAATATTTCTTACAAGCGGGGTGACGTTGAACATGGATAGTCTTTAAAAGTAATGGTTTAACGTGCAAAGTAACTTTCAATCTTAGACGTTTCAAAAATAAAAAATGTAGGCGTGCCTTCCGGAGAAAAATTTGGGTTAGAACTGGCAAATAAACTTTCTACAAGGCGCTTCTGCTCCTCTTGCTCCAGTCGTAGTCCTGATTTTATGGCGGCTCGCTTGGCAAGTGATCGCGCCAGGTTTTCGCGCACGGGCAAAGAAAGTTCAGATTGGTTTTTCTTAAACTGTTCAATCAACCCTTCAAACAGCTCTTTTTCATTTCCCGTAAGGTCTGCAGGAATGCCCGAAATCAGCAACGTGTTTTTACCAAAAATTTCAAAAATAAAACCAAGTGCCTTTATTTCGGCTTCCATTTCCATTACCAAAGCAAAATCGGCAAGACTTAAGTCTATGGATTGTGGGAACAAACTTTGCTGGCTGCTGCCAGAATTTCCCCTCAAAAAAACTAAATATTTATCGAACAAAACCCGCTCATGGGCCACTTGTTGATCGATAATCATCAAGCCGTTTTTCACACTGCGCACAAGGTAACGGTTGTGAAGTTGGAAAAACGCACTTTCTGTAGGCGCAAACTCTTGGTGTGTATTAATGGCACTTTCAAATCTCATTGTTGTTTTCTCATCCCGCGAAAGAGGTGCAGAACTTGAGTGAAAAAGTTGAGATTCATTTTCTCTTCCATCAAAAAGCTTTTCCCAGTTTTGTAGATTGGACCGCTGCAAGGCATTGCCAAACTGCTCTTCATAAATTTTTTCGCTGCTTTCTACTCGTGTTTGATTGAGTTTGCCTATCATGTTTACATCGGCCTGAAAATCGATGGTAGGCGTGAGGTTGTGCGACCCCAAGGCCTGCCTTACTGCCGATCGCACCACGGCATACACCGCGCGTTCGTCATCAAATTTAATTTCTGTTTTGGTAGGATGAACATTTACATCAATATGTTTCGGGTCTATTTTAATAAAGAGCACATAGAATGGAAAACTTGCCTCTTGCAATAAGCCTTCGTAAGCAGTAATGACGGCATGAGCCAAGTAATTGTTCTTGATAAAGCGATTGTTCACAAAGATAAATTGCTCGCCACGAGTTTTCTTTGCGGATGCAGGCCTGCCCACATACCCTGAAATTTTTACCAGTGAAGTTTCTTCCTGGCAGCTTGCCAACTGCTCTTGATAGCTTTTACCAAACAAGGCAACAATGCGTTGATTTAATTTCGCCTCAGGCAAATTATAAATTACATCATCTTCTTGAATGAGTTCAAAATTAATATCGGGGCGGGCAAGTGCCAGCCGTTGAAATTCATCTACAATATGTTTGAGTTCAACAGGATTTGACTTTAGAAAATTTCTCCTGGCGGGAATATTATAAAACAAATTGCGGATAGCTATAGCAGTGCCCTTATCAGTTGCCACGGGTTCTTGTTTTTTAACCGATGAACCTTCCACCACTAACAAGATGCCGAGTTCATTATTTTCCTTTCGGGTTTTCAATTCGAGCTGCGAAACGGCCGCAATGGAAGCAAGTGCTTCGCCACGAAAGCCCATGGTGTGAAGGGTGAATAAATCTTCGGCCTTACGGATTTTAGAAGTGGCATGGCGCTCCAAACTCATGCGGGCATCTGTTTCGCTCATGCCACTGCCGTTGTCAATTACTTGCAGCAGCGCTTTACCTGCTTCTTTTATAATTAATTTTATGGAGGTGGCTCCAGAATCTATTGAATTTTCAATCAACTCTTTGGCGGCAGAGGCTGGCCGCTGCACTACTTCACCCGCAGCAATCTGATTAGCAATAGAATCGGGAAGAAGTTGAATGATGTCGGGCATATTTTTTAAATACAAGCTGCAAGCTACTAGCTTTAGGCTGCAAGCTGTTTAGCTTATTTTAATAATTAGCACCTTTGTCAAAATTTAGTTTGAGTGTTAGCAATTAAACCAATTAGCTTGTGGCATGAAGCTTTTGCTATAAAATTGCTTTTATTCGTTTTCAATAACAAAATCCTAACGACTATATCGTGAAAAAAGTTTGGCTTCTTGGAATCGCTTGTATGTTGCTGCAAAATAGTTGGGCTCAAAGCCAAAAAGGCAACTGGGTAGATAGTGTGTTTCAAACCCTTAACCCTCAAAACAAAGTATCCCAACTGTTTATGATTCCTGTCTCAGCCTATTCAAGACCTGCAGAAGTGGATGCCTTAAAAAGACAAATCAAAGAATTTCAAGTAGGAGGTTTATATGTAACAAGAGGATCGTTGAGCAATTACGCACGCTTGATAAACGAACTTCAGATTGCATCCTCTATACCCTTAATAGTTGGCATTAATGCTGAGTGGGGAGTGGGTCAAACATTAGATAGTGCAATGAGTTTTCAAAAGCCACTTGTGTTAGGTGCTATTAAAAATGATAGTTTGGTTTATGCCGTTGGTAGTGAAATAGCGAATCAAATGAATTCTCTGGGCATGCACATCAACTTTGCACCTCATGCCGACCTACAAGTGGATAAACAAAATCCTTTCATTGCCTTGCGTTATTTTGGTGACACTAAAAATAGTGTAAGCGTAAAGACCATTGCATTTATGAAAGCCCTGCAGGATCACGGTATTATTGCATGCGCTAAGTACTTACCAGCTGGCGAAGGCTCGCCCGATAAGGAGAATAAAGACAATGTGCTTTTTTACGATGCGAATAGGCTTGACACCACTGAATTTTATACCTATCAAAAAATGATTTCTTCAGGGCTTAAAGGATTGTTGACTTCCCATCTTCATTTTTCAACGCAAGGAAAAAAAGGGCCCTTACCCGCTTCTGTTTCAGAACTATTTATGAACGAAGTTTTAAGAAAGAACATGGGTTTTAAAGGCTTAACTTTTTCGGAGATTCCTTATTTACAGAGCGCTGGTGGCAAGCAGAGAAGTGGCGATGCCGAGTTACTTGCTTTCACTGTTGGCAACGATGTTTTGATTGCTCCTTTGAATATAAAAGCAGCACGGAAAAAAATTTTAAAAGCAATAAAGAAAGATAAGGCACTTAGAAATCAGCTTGATGGCAGTGTGAAGAAAATTTTAGAGGCAAAATATGACGCAGGCTTAGCCGTAAAAAAGTTGATCAGAATAGAAGGGTTGGCCGATTCCCTTAATACTCCACGTGCACTTTATCTCAAACAAGCAATTGCCGAGGCATCTGTAACGGTCTTAAAGAATGAAACACAATTGCTACCCATTCAATCGTTAGATAGCAAAAAATTTATCTCTGTCACAGTGGGTGAAAAGAGTAACAATGAGTTCGATCATTTTTTATCTAAGTATGCGGAGTTTGAGTTTATTAACATTGCAAGAGCGAATGATACAATTGGCTTGACCAAGAAAATAAAATCGTTTGATGTAGTCATTGTATCCATACTTCCATCCGCATACAAATTTCAAAATGAAATTACTACATGGGTTCAAGCGCTGTCGAAACAAAAAGCAATGGTGCTTGCCCATTTTGGAAATCCTTATTCGTTAAAAGAGTTTGAAAATTTACCAACGCTTATTGCTGGTTATTCCAATGAAGATTTTAGTTCGAAAGTAGTAGCCGAAATAATTTTTGGTGGGCTCCCCTCGCAAGGCCAACTGCCCATAAATGTTTCATCAACATTACCATTCGGCAGAAGTATAGTTTCGCCAACCTTTGATCGCTTTGTCTATACAGTGCCCGAGGCGGCTGGTATGGATAGCTATACGTTGAAACAAATTGAAGCCATTGCGCATGAAGCTATTACCATAGGAGGCACGCCCGGCTGCCATGTGTTTGTGGCGCGTCATGGAAAAGTGGTTTATGAAAAATCATTCGGCTCTTTAATGTATGATAAAAAATCGCCCGTAACAGATGAAACTATTTATGACTTGGCTTCTGTAACAAAAGTTTCGGCCACACTTCAAGCCGTTATGTTTATGCAGGAGAAAGGTGTAATCGATATCAATAAAAAAATTTCTGTTTATCTACCCGAATTAAAAAAATCCAACAAGAAGGATTTTATAATTAAAGACATACTCACACATCAAGCAGGCTTGTGGCCATTCCTTCCTTTTTGGGCACAAACAATGAAAGATTCAATTCCTCTACCTCAGTATTACAGTGCAAAAGAAAA
>JANXRR010000607.1 GCA_025356795.1 Bacteroidia bacterium | reverse complement strand
GATTAATCTCGTTTTCGCACGTTAAGCTTTCAGGCTTAAGTTGGGCTATTGAAATAGTGTAGGAGCTGCAAAATAAAGGGATGAGGATAATTAAGAAAGAAATTTTATTCATCTATAAAGTTTGTTTGTTTAGTACTTGCTATTAGGTGATTACAAGTTTTTTCTTCTTGAATTATTTTTTTCAGAAAGAGTTTTTTCTCAAAAGATTATTAACTTGCTAAGACAAGATAACTAAAATGGATGAAATAGATAGAATGGCTTCAACTAAAGTATCCATCGAAAAAATAGTTGAAAGTATTCGCAATGAAAGGAACAAAACAATTGAAGAATTTCTAAAAAACGAAACCTCTTTAATGTCTTTTCTACAAAAACATTACCAAACAGTGGCCATCAGTAAAGTAAAGCTCGAATTTCTAAAGCGTGACTTGAAAGAACTTTATAATTCATCATTGGATTTAGTGCATTTTTCCTCACTTATAAAAGAATTGAAAGGAGCCAATTTAGAAAATGCCGTCCATGAGCATCCCTTGTTCGATAGTGAATTGGAATTGGTCTTTAAAAAGAATGGTTTTAGATTAGATTAGATTAAGCAATTAATTATTCTTAAATCTTTCCTTCTTACTCCCAGGTACTTAACTTATAATAAAAGGTTTAAAGGAAGCCGCAATGGCATTACTATTTTTTATTACTGATTATCAATGCTGCGCCCAACGCGCTTGCTTGTGCTACCTCTGCAATTTGAATGTGCATGGTAGGATATGCAGTAGCCAATAATTTTATGAAGAGCTTGTTCTTAGCAAAGCCACCTTCTACAATTAGGTTTTCTATTTGTGAGCTGTTTACACAAAGATCAGTTGATTTTTTTTGCGATACGACCATATCCGAAACAAGGTGGTAATATTCTTGCTCTGCCTCATTAGTTGAGGATTCTGCTAATCGCTCAACAGGCAATGAGTTAAAGTAACTTTCTTCTACATTGAATTTCTTTGCTAGTTGGTTCACTCTTTCCTCATATATACCACCGGCAAATAAGCGAGTAGCTTTTACTTGACTTCCCTTGTAGGTTAAATAGCATAAGCAATCTTGATTTAACTCCGAAAGTGTCAAAGGTGATTTGTTAAATGGATTGAGAGAAATATTCCAAGTTCCAGTTGATAGCAGAACGAATGGATTGTTATTAGATTTTAAATAGGGTATCAAAGCTGCCGATGAATCGTGTAGTCCGATTCCACACGTAAGTTCTTTCCCCTGAAACGTAAAGGCAATATTTATGTTTGATGAATGAATAGGTGCTAACTTTTTATCTAATCCTTCTGACACAACCCAAGCGTGATAACAATTACTTTTAAAATCCCAAAGCATGGTATGACAGCCAATACTGGTGATTCCAGATACTAGTTTTCCTGTTAGCAGATAACAAAAATATTCTGGTAGATGTAAAGAGTAGCTGATTTTATGGAACAATTTCGGCTTTTCATATTTTAGCCAAAATAATTGTTTGCCAGAATTTAGATGCCCTAACTCTGGTGAACATGTCTCCTGACAAATATTTTCAAGATTATAGAGATCATCGAATTTCAGCTTAAGAGACTCAGGGAATGGTTTAAAATAATTGTACAAAGGAGTAACAATATTTCCCAATTTATCTATGTGTACAAAGCTTGCTCCATGTGCCGAAAAATTAACAGCTTTGAAATCAAATTCTTTTTTGGCGATGGCAGCACCTAAAGCTTCAATAATCCAACTACTAATGGCCATAATGTCTTCGCAAGCAAAGCCGTCTTCATCTTCTATTTCTTGAAAAAAAATCGATTCTTCAAAAACGATTTTATAACCTTCATCAAAAATGAAGAACTTCTTATTTGTTTTCCCTATATCAAAAATGGCTATCACTAGCAATACATTAGAGTCCTGTTGCCATTGTTTTCAAGCCTCGTGATTTTATCAATTCGCTCCTCACCGATAAATCCCGAAATAAGTTAATTGGATGAAGTGCTCCATTTGCCCTGAGCCTTGCTTCCGCCACCAGCGATCGTACATCGGTTCTAAATGCGTGTTGCAAAATTTCTTGTGCACGTGTAACATCGTTTACCGATTGCGCTTCTTCCAATGTTTTTCTATCAACCAACAATGCTTGTGCATACGCAATCTTAATAGCTTCAACAGATTGCAATAAATCTTCTAGTGGATCTTTTACATTGTGAGACGCATCGATCATCCAAGCCAAATCATTTGCATGGTTCATTCCTTTTGCATCCATCCCTTCAATCAATTCATTAAAAATTAAGAAAAGTTGATATGGCCGTATACTTCCCACTGTTAAATCGTCATCGCCATATTTTGAATCGTTAAAATGAAAACCTCCCAGTTTACTTTCCATGAGTAATAAAGATACTATTTGTTCTATGTTTGAATTGGGTAGGTGATGACCCAGATCTACTAATGTAAAAGCTTTTGATCCAAGTTTACTTGTGTATAAAAGTGATTGCCCCCAATCGCCTACAGTCGTTGAATAAAAATTGGGTTCAAATGCCTTGTATTCGATAAGCATTTTCCAATCGGAGGGTAGCTTAGCATAAATTTGTTCTAGACTTTCTAATGTATTTTGAAAAGCCCTTCTAAAATTTAATTGCCCTGGAAAACAGGATCCATCAGCCAGCCATACAGTGATTGACTTTGACCCCAGCTCTTGGCCATGTGCAATCACGTCCAAATTGTGTGCGATGGCCTGATCACGTACGGCTCTATTTACATGTTGTAGTGAACCAAATTTATAGCTCAACTTTTGATCTTTTTGATCTTGAAAAGTGTTAGAATTCATGGCATCAAAGATAAGCCCATGATGCACCGCTAATGCTTTAATGTGTTTTGGCTTCTCAGGAATATCCCACGGAATGTGCAAGGAAACAGCACCACTTGATTTGTTTAGTGCGTGAATTAATCCAATGTCTTCAATTTTCTCTTCTAGGTTTCTAGGTTCGCCTCCGGTAGGGAAACGACCAAACCTAGTGCCACCAGTGCCTAGCGCCCAGCTTGGAATGGCAATTTGGAACGCAATTAATTTAGAAAGTATCGATTCTACGTTCGCCATCTCATCTGATACTTGTTCAAACTTTCTTGCGTGGTTACTTAACCATTTTTTATTATGCTCTTCAAGAATAGATGTTTGTATTTCCATAATCTTCTGGGTAATGAAATGTTTTTGAGTGAGTTGTCTTTATACGTATGCATAAGTCACTCATATAAGCCTGATATTTTTTCATAAATGGATCTTTCTTAACGTACAAATGCCATTGCCACACCACCATCTACATTAATAACATTGCCAGTGGATTTGTTTAAGAGCC
>JANXRR010000599.1 GCA_025356795.1 Bacteroidia bacterium | reverse complement strand
GTGGACACCAGAAGATTTGACCAAGTTTAAAGAAAGAGCAAAAAAATTGCAAGAACAGTTTGATGGATATACTGTGTTAGATTCACTACATGTAAACGGTAAGCTTACATTGGGTGAAAATATTGGAGACCTGGGGGGATTGAACGCTGCTTACGAGGCATTTAAAATGACACCACAAGGAAAATCAACTAAGAAGATTGATGGGTTTACACCAGATCAACGATTCTTTTTAGCGTGGGCACAAGTATGGAGGAGCAATTCATTAAATGATACAAAAGCCCAACAAATAGTTACCGATCCACATTCACCTGCTGAATATCGCACCGTGGGGGCTCCTGTAAACATGGATGCCTGGTACGATGCGTTTAACATAAAGCCTACTGATAAACTATATAAAAAACCAGAAGATAGAATTAGAATCTGGTAAATTCCTTGGAGATTTTCTAAAGCCTCACTCGATCTATGGAATAGAGTGAGGTTTTTTTCTAGTCATGATACTTCTTCTCCCCCGCATAAATGGAAATGTTAAGAAAATTTTCCTTTGGCGGAAAAGGGCAGCTGAAATTATCATTGTAAGCGCAATAAGGGTTGTATGCTTTGTTGAAGTCAAGAACTAGTGAGTTGGCTCCAGGCACTTTCTTTATGTCCAGGTAACGACCGGCTCCGTATGTTTCATTAGCGCTTGTGTTGTCTGCGAAAGCCAGAAACAACGTTCCTTTATTTGCACCAAGAGTTACTAATTCAAAAATGAGCAATTTGTTCTTTTGCCCGTTTAGCTCAAATTCCGCGAAAGCGTATTCCAGATATCTTTCGTCCTGTCCAGAACTTGTGCCAAGCAACACCATTTTTTTGGAAGGGATATCGATGAGTTTCGCATTCACCTTATAGGTAAGGTCAGGTTCAAAATAGTTAAGACCCTTAAAGTTTTCTTCTTTCTTAGCAAAGGGTGATTCTTGTGAGTTGCGCATGAACAAATCTTTTTCTTCACGCTCTTTTGTTAGCTGGGTTTTGTATTCTTCGGGCGAAAGCCCTGAATTTAATGAATAGATAACAAGAGCTAACGCTGCGATAATGAAGAGAGTGAGCAAAATGGAGGAGGGTTTCATATTATTGTTCCCTTGTGTTTTTGTTTATGGCGATGTTATATTATTTCACAGCGACAGAAAACTTTCCCCACTCCTTAATATGTTTTTCTTTTGATGTATACAGTTCAAAGAATTTAGGAATGGAAATATCCGCCAAGTGCCCGGGGGAATTTACCAGCACGCAAATGGCTATCCGTTCTTTTTGATTAATTGCCACTTCACTTCGGTAGCCATTTACAAATCCACCATGGTAAATAAGAGTATCTGTTTTAAAGTTTATCACTCTCCAACCCAACGCATAATGAGCTGACTTTACGGGCTTCCATTTCCAAAAATTAGTATTTCTGGCAATGGCCCTAACGACCGGTGTGAATAATTCTTTCCTTGTTTGGGTTTGAAGTAATTCGTTGTCTTGCGTGAGTGCCATTAACCATTTGGCCATGTCGGTAATACTGGCATTGATGCCCCCGGCTGGGGCTACATTATAATAGGTTGTCGAGATAGGAATAGACCGCCAACCATTTCTGAAGTAGTGGGGCTTTGCCACATTGGTGTTGTGAATAATTGAATCATAAGTAACAGAGGCAGAATTCATGTTAAGCTTATCAAAGATCATAGCCTGTAGATTTTCTGCATAGCTTTTTCCGGTGGCAGCTTGAATAACATCGCCAATTATACTGAAGCCTACATTTTGATAACTGTAGTATTGGCCCGGTTTTCCTATAAGCGGCAAATCGCGGAGGTGATACACCAATGTATCAAAATTGGCACCATCGTCTACCCTGTCAGTAAAAGCATGATATGGCAGTCCAATAGTATGTGAAAGTACGTGTCTGAGTTTTAAACCGTTGGTTTGAGAAAGTGATTTTAATTTGAACTTAGGCAAGTATTGAGTTACTGTATCATCTAATGACAGCATTTTTTTGTCTACTAAAATTCCGGTTAAAACCGATGCAAAACATTTTGATACCGAAGCTATTCTAAACACTGTAGAAGTATTTATTGAATCCGCTTTCTTCACGTCTTTAAGTCCAAATCCTTTTAAAAAGATGATGGAAGTATCTTTTATGATAGCAACAGCAGCGCCTGGTGCAAGGCCATTGCCTATGGCCCTTTGAATAAAATCATTGTACTCTACCAAAAGTTGTTGAGTGTAAGGATTAGGATCATGAAAAATGGAAGGTGCCGAAATCTCTTTCTTGATAACTACAGGCTCTGGCTCAACCGTTATTTTTTTATTTTTTTTACAAAAAGTAAAAAAGGTGATTGAGAAAAGACTAACGAGTGTGAATAGAAAAAATCTTTTTTTCAAATTCTGTTCATTTTAAAAAATACCTTCATCTGCAAAGCTAAAATATTTTTGACCAGCAACGATAACGTGGTCTAGCAATTGGATTTCTAGCAGTTTGCCAGCTTCTTTTAGTTTGTTAGTTAAATCGCGGTCACTTTGACTAGGAGTTAGGTTTCCAGAAGGGTGATTATGAGCCACTACAATGCCGCTGGCAAGCTCCTCTAATGCCAATTTGAAAATTATTTTTGGATCTGCAATGGTGCCTGAAACGCCACCTTCGCTTACTCTTTTCTTTTTTATTACACGATTGGCTTTGTTTAAAAAAAGTACCCAAAACTCTTCATGTGGCAAATCCATTAAATCGCCCTTTAGCATATTAAAGGCATCTAAAGAAGTGCTGATTTTTGGCTTTTCGTCAGGTGCTGTTTCTTTTCTTCTTCTTCCAAGTTCGAGTGCGGCCACAATTGAAATCGCTTTGGCTTCCCCAATTCCTTTAGCTTTCATCAAATCTTTTACAGAAAGCTTGGCCAGGCCATCCAAGTTGTTGTCTACAGATTGCATTATTTTTTTACCAACCTCCACGGCACTTAATGAGGCCGTTCCGGAGCCAATTAAAATGGCAATCAATTCAGCATCCGAAAGTGAAGACATGCCTTTCAACAAAAGCTTTTCTCGAGGCCTGTCTTCCTCAGCCCAGCTTTTTATATTCAGTGGCTTTGATTCTTCAATTTTCATTCAATTCAAAGTTCAAGGTTTAAGATTCAAAATCCAATAAAATAGAGCCTGCCTTGCAATATTTGATCATGACTTTTTCATAATAAAAAAACCCCTCCTCAATTACTTAAGGAAGGGAGAAATAAATTTTAAGATATTTAACTTAGCGAAAAAACTCAGCTTATTAAGCTAGAGCATTCACTTTTCTAGTGAGTTTGCTTTTTTGATTGGCTGCTTTTTTCCAATGGATTACATTCTTTTTTGCCAATTTGTCAATCATAGAAGAAACTTCTTTCAAAAGCTCTTGAGCTTCGTCCTTCTTAGTTGTATTTACAAGCTTCTTAATAACCGTGCGGGTAGTTTTGGCTTGGTAGCGGTTTCTAAGCCTTTTAGTTTCGTTTGCACGGATTCTTTTTTCTGCTGATTTATGATTTGCCATGGTTTTTTCTCAAATGGATTGCAAAGGTAATCCCAAAGACCAGATTTGCAAAAATTCGTTTCTAAATAACTTGAGAGAATTCGGCTTTTTGATAATTTTAAAATTATGTTGGTAAACTTAACGAGTCCTAAAGGCAAGAACAGCAAGTCGGTTAAAAGCTTTCAGTTTGCAGCCAGTAGCGTTTTATTACTCTCACTAGGCATCCTCTTCTCAAGTTGGGGCTTTTTCGCACATCAAAAAATAAATCGCTTGGCGGTATTCACTTTGCCTTCGCAAATGATCGGATTTTACAAAAAGAACATTCAATATTTGTCAGAAGCGGCTGTCAATCCAGACAAGAGAAGGTATGCAGTGGCCGATGAAGCACCCAAGCATTATATTGATCTGGATGATTATGGCGATAGTGCGGCCTTCAAATTGCCCCGCTATTGGAAAAATGCAGTAACCAAATTCGGAAAGGATTCATTGATGCTTCATGGTATTGTGCCGTGGCATATCAATCAAGTTTACAATCAATTGCGCGATGCCTTTGCGGTTAAAGACCCCACAGCTATCCTTCGCCTTTCAGCAGATTTGGGGCATTATGTGGCTGATGCCAACGTGCCATTGCACACTACCAGCAACTATAACGGACAAAAGACCGATCAGCTCGGCATTCATGGTTTTTGGGAAAGCCGCCTGCCCGAATTGTTTTTTAACGACTATGACTTTTTTGTAGGAAAGGCAGAATACCAAAAGAATGTTCAGCTCACTGCCTGGCATGCAGTTACCAAAGCAAATGCTGCTTTAGACTCGGTGCTTCGTTTTGAAAAAGAACTTAGCAGAAAAGAGGGCAATAAAAAATTCAATTTTGAGAGTAAGGGCAGGCAAACACAAAAAGTGGTTTCTCTTCCGTATTCAAAAGCCTATCACCTTGCCCTTGCGGGGATGGTGGAGCGGCAAATGCGAGCGAGCGTAAAAATGGTTGGCGATATCTGGTTTACGGCTTGGGTAGATGCAGGCCAGCCAGATATAAACTCGCTCATCAACTACAAGCCTACTGAAGCTGAACTTGCCGATCGAAGAAAAAATTTGAAGGAATGGAAACATAAATTATTTCAGGCCCGCAGCCATGAAACCGATAGCATTAATTGATTAATTTAGTGTGTTTCAATACATCGGTCGTTATTATTACCCACTCATCAAACAACGAAACGATGGGCATCTTTCTGCCAGCCTTCGCATACCAATAACCAGCGTTTGAAGCATCTCCCTCTTTGCGGTGCAGGTAGGCGTGAACCCATGAGCCTTCGGCAGAATTTACCTCTTGCGCCAACTCGTGGGCTTTTTTCCAATCACCATTGGCATCGTGCCAAAGAGCTTTAAGTAAGGGATGTAAATAGGGTGGTGGCGATTCATCTGCTAACAATGCTTTAAAATCTTCTAATAGCATTTATAATCCCTCTGTATATGTTTTTAAACTTTTCAAACCAGATTCATAATCTGGGCCAACCATCATGTCCATAAACGGGCCAAAGGCTTTGCCTATGCCGCTCAACTGGCTGTCCAGTGACCAAGTAACTTTGGTAGAATTTCCATCTGGCATTAAAATAAATTCTGCGGTGGAAGCGCCCATGCCATCAAAAATTATTTCGCTTTTTACCCGTTTGTTTTCTTCCACTTCAATAGTTTTTTGCGTTCCATTCCCCACTTTTTTGCTTTCCCATTTCATGGTTGCGCCTACTCCAGTTAATTCCTCTGAGAATTCATACTTAGTTAATGAATCTTTCTTTATCCATGGCGACCACTCTTTAAAATATTTAAAGCCGTCAACAGCTGTAAAAATTTTATCAGGAGAAGCGTTGATAACAATCGAACGCTCTACATGGGCACTAGAAGGCAGTAAGACAATGGCAATAGCTCCTAAAATAATTAGGAAGGCCACACTAATTCCGATAATTTTTAATGTTTTCATGAGGGTAGGGTTTTAAAAAAGTGAAGTTAATTAAATTATATAAAAGCAAACGATTGCATTTGTCTCTTAAAATTCAAAAATTGTAGTACAAATCTAAACCCTAACTTTATGATTATATTCAATGACCCCAAAAGAATTCCTGAAGATTACGGAATCAGAATTGCAGGTGGCTGCATAATCTATTTTTTTATAATGCGCGTTTTTGGACTTGAGCAGCACTACGAGTTGCGATACCTCAATGGACTCATTCAAATTGCAGGCATTTATTTAGCGCTGAAAAAGTTTAAAGCAACTCACGGTCAACATTTAAATTATTTTCGTGCTTTGGCTGTGGGAGTGGCCACAGCGGCCGTGGGTTCTCTACTTTTCGCTGGGTTCTTATTTCTATACATGAACACCCATCCTGACCTGCTAAAAAATGTTATCGATCATGAACCTATGGGGCATTACCTTAATGCTTACATGATTGCTTTCATCGTAGCCTTGGAAGGGTTTTTCTTGGGTTTGCTTATGACTTTCGTGTTAATCAATTATTTGAACACGGATGAAGTAACGGGATAGTGATTTTGCCAGAAGGCAACCTTATTTACTAAGCTCCAAGATTTATTAACTTGGAGCTTTTATTTTACAAACAATCATATGAGATATTCGCCTATCGGGAAAGAGCTTTTTACTAATAATAGAAAGAGGTTTGTCGGCATCCTGCAAAAGGAAGCCATTGCCGTTTTTAATTCAAATGATAGTATGCCTTCTAATGCAGATGGCACGCTAGGGTACAAACAAAATTCAGACTTATTTTATTTAACTGGCATTGAGCAAGAAGAGAGTTTGCTTGTTATTTGCCCTTCGTTTCCAGATAAAAAATATCGCGAAGTTTTATTGCTGCGTGAACCCAACGAGCTGCTTGAAAAATGGGAAGGCCATAAACTTACAAAGCAAGAGGCAAAAGATATTTCAGGTATTGAGACTGTTGTTTGGCTATCAGAATTTCATAAGCTATTCCATCACATGATGGTAATGGGCGGAGTTGAGTGTGTGTATCTAAATACGAATGAACATTATCGTTCTGATGTGATCGTTGAAAGTCGTGATGCCCGGTTTATTGATTGGTGTAAAGCAAAATACCCATTGCATAAATATGAGCGCGCAGCCCCGCTTGTTTCAGTTTTACGAAGAAGTAAGGAAAAACGTGAAATTGAACTTCTTCAAAAAGCCTGTGATATTACCGAGTTGGGTTTTAGAAGAGTATTGAAATTCACTAAGGCGGGCGTTGCCGAATATGAGATTGAGGCCGAATACATTCATGAGTTTATTAGAAATGGATCCAAAGGATTTGCTTACACGCCCATCATTGCCTCTGGGGCTAACTCTATTATATTGCATTACATTCAAAACAATCAGGTGTGTAAAGATGGCGATCTGCTGTTGCTTGATGTAGCGGCTGAATATGCCAATTACAATGCTGACCTCACACGCACCATTCCAGTAAATGGAAGGTTTACGAAACGTCAAAAGGAAGTGTATAATTCAGTCCTAAAAATCCATAGAGAAGCAGCGAAAATATTGAGGCCATCCGTGGTATATTTTGATTACCATAAGGAAGTTGAGAAGTTGATGCAAAGCGAGCTCCTAAAACTAAAATTGATTGATAAGACTGACATAAAAAATCAGAAACCGGATAATCCCGCTTTCAAAAAGTATTTCTATCATGGCACGGGTCACATGCTAGGGTTGGATGTGCACGATGTGGGCAACATGTATGAGAAAGTTCAACTGGGTTCTGTTTGGACTATTGAACCGGGCATTTATATTAAAGCAGAAGGTTTTGGCATTCGATTAGAAAATAACTTTGTGGTAGAAAAGAGTAAGAATGTGGATTTAATGAAAGACATTCCCATAGAAGCTGAAGAAATTGAAGAGTTGATGAATGTTAAATGAGGTAAGAATGTTCGATAAGAGATTTTTGAATTCCCCAAAAAGGAAAGCCGTATCATTCCTTTTACTTATGGCATTCTCCGTTGCCATGCAAGCGCATGAGTTTTGGCTGCAGCCGATAAAGTTTAAATATAAAATAGATGAAGATGCCTCCATCGATTTTATGGTGGGCGAAAGTTTTACCGGTGAACAATGGGATTTAAAAAAACACAAAGTCGAATTGTTAGAATGGTACACTGCTACTTCCAAAATTGATTTAGCATCTCAAGTAAAGAATGTAAAGGGATTTCGATTGGTTGAAAAATTGCGATCTGAGGGAACTCATTTATTCGCTATGAAAAGCAATGCCGCTTACATTGAACTGGCAGCCGAAAAGTTTAATGAATATTTAAAGGATGATGGCCTCGATAATATTTTAAATGAGCGCAAAAAGAAAAACCAACTTGATAAGCCTTCAAAAGAAAATTATACAAGATTTACAAAACTCCTTCTTCAGGCCGGTGAGCAGCCAGATGATACTTATAAAAAGAATGTTGGTTTTAGGATCGAGATTATTCCTAAGATAAATCCGTACTCCTTAAAATCAGGCGATTATCTTGAATGCATTATTCTGTTTGAAGGCAAGCCGTTGCCTCACGCACTCGTAAAAATTTGGAGCCGTTTAAACAACACAACTTTTCTTCAAAATAGCTACACCGAAAATGACGGAACAATTAAGTTTCCCATTAGCACCAGAGGTGCCTGGATGGTAAGTACTGTAAAAATGATTTCAGGAGATTTGCCCACCTCGCAATACCATAGTTTGTGGAGTAGTTTAGTTTTTGGGATTGAATAATATGCCAACTACTATTTTATCAGATCAAGCACCCGAGCCCATAGGAACATATCCCCACGCAAAGAGGGTGGGCAACTTGCTTTTTCTTTCGGGAGTGGGGCCTCGTAAAAGGGGGTCTAAAGAAATACCGGGAGTTACCTTAAGCGCACAGGGTGCAATTACTAGTTACGATATAGAAGCACAATGCCATTCCGTTTTTAAAAACGTAAGGTTGATTTTAGAAGCTTCCGGGTCGAAGTGGGAAAATATGGTAGATGTTACTGTCTTCCTTACTAATATGAAAAGCGATTTTGCAACGTTCAATAGAATTTATTCGGAGTATTTTAAAGAAAATCAGCCATGCCGAACTACTGTTGAAGTGAATGCGCTGCCAACGCCTATTGCTGTTGAGTTGAAATGTATTGCTGTGGTTGAATTAGGCAGCTAAACTAGCTTGATATTTAGGCAAGCTATATTTAGGATGGATAATACCCGTGTAGAGAAGGTACAAGGTTTCGATAAAAAGATAGTAGGAGAAAGATTAATAAATGGTTTTGTTCTCGATTTATCGCTACTTAAATTTTAAACCGCGAAGCTCTCACCACAGCCACAGGTGCGACTTGCATTAGGATTTATAAATTGAAATCCCTTGCCATTTAATCCATCCGAAAAATCAAGGGTTGTTCCTAACAAGTAAAGCAAGCTTTTTTTGTCAACAAGGATTTTAATGCCTTTATCTTCAAAAATCTGATCTGCTGGTTTTATAGTATCGTCAAAACCAAGATCGTACATCAAACCAGAGCAGCCCCCGCCTTTCACAGACACACGCACATTGTGGTTTTCGGTGCGGCCATCTTCTAAGCGAAGTACCATCAATTTCTCTTTTGCTTTATCTGTTACTTGAATCATTTTCTTCGTGTTAAAAAATTGAACCTGAAATTTCCTTTTTCCTTTGCCTAAAACAACTTTGATAAAACTTAATTGACCATGGTTGTTTTATGATACCGGATTCAATACAACACTAAAAACCGTAATTGTGTTCCTATCGCGGCCATAATACAATTTCTCTAAAGCATCTAAAATATTGCTTGCCCTGAAATACGAGGTATGCAACTCGCTATCGCTTTTTGTTACCCACTGAATAGTATATGAATTTTCTTTTTCTTTAAAATTTTTGACGTAATCCCACATTTTCTTCAACGCCTCTACTTTGTCAAATCCTTTTTCTGAATGGAACAAAAATGATTGACTATGCCTGGGGTTAATGGTAATAAGGTCTAGCTTGGTTTTACCATCTTGAAGACTGTATTCAAAAATAAGGTCGCTTGTGCGCACGCCCAAGTAATCCTTAATTTGCTGTTGAATGCGCGCGGCTTCAACATGTAAATCGCTGAAGGTTTCCGTCATTACTTTAGGCATATTTATGTTGCTAATCTTATGGGAACGAGAAAAAGTTTCCCATCTTCCCTGTAAAATTAACAAAATCAAGTTAATGTAAAGTCATGGAAAAATTGGAGCACATTGGCATAGCTGTAAAAAGCTTAGAAGAATCGAACAAACTATTCGCGAAACTTTTGGGAAAAGAGCACTACAAAATTGAAGAAGTGGAGTCGGAAGGTGTGCGCACTTCTTTCTTTATGATTGGGGATGTTAAAATCGAATTACTCGAAGCTACTCGCGCAGATTCACCCATAGCAAAATTTATTGAAAAAAAAGGAGAAGGCGTTCATCATTTGGCTTTTGAGGTAAAAGATATTCAACAAAGCATGGTTGAATATGCCGCTAATAACTTTACCCCATTAAGTAATCAACCTAAAACAGGGGCGGATGGGAAACTGATTTGCTTTCTACACCCAAAAACCACGAATGGTGTGTTGGTGGAATTATGTCAAAGTACTTAAACAGTAGTTATAACTATGCTTTGGGTTTTTGCTTTTTATTTTTCTTTAAAAAGGCAAAATATCAATTTAAACAAGACCATACTATACTTAATGTTATACATAAGAGTACCAAGAACCTTTAATACTCTTACTTTTGCCTTTCACTTTTTTACAACACATGGCAGACACACGATCAGAAATTGCCCAGCTTGGCGAGTTTGGGTTGATAAATAAAATTAAACACAACGTTTCTTTAAGAAACGCCTCTTCTCTTGTGGGCATTGGCGATGATGCAGCAGTGATAGATGCTGGCAATGATTGTGTGCTGCTCTCTACCGATATTCTTCTCGAAGGTATTCACTTCGATCTCTCATATATGCCTTTGCAACATTTAGGTTATAAGGCGGTGGCAGTAAACGTGAGTGACATTGCGGCCATGAATGGTACACCAGAGCAAATAACCATTGGCCTAGGGTTAAGTAATCGGTTTTCGGTGGAAGCTGTTGAGCTCTTGTATGAAGGCATTCGCGCAGCCTGCGAAAATTATAATGTAGACTTAGTGGGGGGCGATACAACGGCCTCATCTTCTGGTCTAGTGCTAGCCATTAGTGTGATAGGAAGAGCTAAAAGAGAAAGGATTTCTTACCGTAACGGAGCAAAAGTAAATGATATTATTTGTGTGACGGGCGATTTGGGTGGAGCATATATGGGCTTGCAAGTGTTGGTGCGTGAAAAAAAAGTCTTCATCGATAACCCCGCAGCTCAACCGGATTTAGAAAACCATGAGTATGTGGTAGGCAGGCAACTCAAGCCTGAAGCACGCATGGATATTATCCATGAACTCGCAGACTTAAATATTGTGCCCACTTCAATGATTGATATTTCAGATGGATTGGCTTCGGAAGTGTTACATCTTAGCAAAGCGTCTAATGTTGGGATAAAATTATTTGAAGATAAAATTCCTATCGATAATAACACCTTTGATACAGCTCTTGAATTTAAACTAGACCCCATTGTAATAGCCATGAATGGAGGTGAAGATTATGAGCTGTTGTTCACAATCAATCAGCTTGATTTTGAAAAAGTAAAGAACCATCCCGATATTCATTTTATTGGCCATACGCATGAGAATTCAACACAAAATATATTGATTTCAAAGGCGGGAACAATAGTGCCAATTCAGGCACAGGGGTGGAAGCATTTTTGAAAAGCTTATCTTTTTTTATTGCGATAACTTGATTTCAAGTTTTGGTAGACTTCAAATCGCGTGCCTTTACTTTTGTCACTTTACCGTTTACAGA
>JANXRR010000591.1 GCA_025356795.1 Bacteroidia bacterium | reverse complement strand
GTCTTTTCTTTCTTGTAACAAAGTGGCTAGGTCATCAGCATCTTTGGCTGCGTAGGTAAGGTCATAGTCATCGTTTTCATAGTCTGAGACTCCAATAACAACAACATACAAGTCGGGCTTTACTTCTGGTCCTTGGTAATTAACGTCAATAATTTCCGCAAGTGACTCCACGCCCTTATCATTAAGTGCAGATATGGAAATTCGATTCTTGCCATTTGTCAATTCAACCTCGAGTGTTTTCTCATAATTTTTTAATTTTTCATTTCTCAAGTTAATGCCTTGAATGCCATAAAGAGGAACATCATTTACATAGATGTTGATTCTGTCAAGCAAATATTTATTGTCAGAGGCGGAAAGATTTAGCGTTAGCTTCTTACTATTTGTCAGGTTGGGAATGTTTTTTTCTTTAATAGCAACAGTGGGCAAATGAAAATCCTTATTGAACATATCTTCAGTAAAATTCATCTTCTTTAATCTCTTTTCATACGCCTTGTGGTATGAACTAATAAGCTCGTTTGATGCTCCTCCGAGCCGCTTCAAAATAATGTCTGGCCTATTATATTGTAAATCAAATTGCTGAAAAGGGTATACTTTTGTTCCTTTTACAAAATGAATAGCTTGGGTTCCTTTTTTTGTTGCACGATAATATAGATCAGGGGCATAGGTAACGTAATCCTTATTTTCACCTGAAAGACTAATCATACTAACTACTTCCTTTCCATTTACGAGGTCCCACAACTTAACTTGGCTGTCGTGACTGCCGCTCATGAGGTACTTTCCGTTATGACTATAATTGAGCGTAGTTACCTCGTCTTCGTGGCCCGCTAATGTTGCCACTAATGCCGGTTGAATTTCTCTGCTCCCTTTAACTAATTTAGAGGGAGTGAAATCCCATATTTTAATTTTTTTATCTTTTCCTGCACTCGCTATTATATGATTGTTTATTGGATCAAAACAGGCTGCGCTTATTGGTTTCTCGTGGGCTTCGTATGGCATGTCGATCAAGTTTTTTCCAGAAGCAACATCCCACACTCTTAATTCACCATAGTTTTGGCCGCCTCCAGAAACTATAAATTTCATATCTGAGCTAAAATTCATAGCACTGACGGTTTGTTGTTTTTTAGTTGCAAATTGCCACATAGGGGTAGGCACTTTAAAACCCTGTAGCTTTTTACCCGAAGTAATATCATATAATTTGAGCTCTTGCTTTTCATCAAACCCTCCTACTGCCATTAGCATTATTTTACTATCCGGACTTATCACTATATTCCGTTTGTTTCCCACATCACCAATGGTTCTCAATTGCCTACCCTCATCAGCATCCCATATTTTCACATCGCCTTTGCAAGCCTTATCGATACAACTTTGCACCACCCACTTTCCATCAGGGCTTATTGTCTTGCCCCATAAATCAGTAATTTTATCTTCAAATGGAAGCACCTGAAGATGGGCATCAAACTTGGTCAATTTTCCTTGTACAATAGCACTGAAGCCACCATCAGCTTGAATAGACATGGCTTCGTTAAATGTACTTAACCCGATAACAAAGTCAGTAACTACTCCTTGCGTGATATCCCATTTCTTGATAAACCCTTTGCTATCGCGCACAATCAGGGTTTTATCATCAGCTCCAAATTGCGCTGCTACAACATCGACAGAATATTTTTGTGTGGTAGAAATTATTTTTCCTGTTTCTAACTCATAGAAAGACATGAACCCTTCGCGCCAATCTGCAGCCACTGTTATGGCAATTACCTGGCTGTCAGGGCTAAGGCAAAATTTATATTTATATTGACCGTGAATAGGTACAGAAAAAATATCCTTTGAGGTGTCTATTTCCGAAACCTTCAATATATCTTCAGCATTTGTTATTTGAACAAATCTCTTTTCATCTGAGCTATAGTTAACATATGCATAAGAATCTATCTCTTTTACTATTTTACCTGAGGCTATGTCGATTATTCTACCACCAGCAATTAACCGTTTACTATCGGGAGAGAAAGTTAAAAAGGGTTGATCGTTAGTATTGGTAGTAGGTATTTGAATGGCTTTGCCTGTGTTGATATCCCAAAGCCTGACCAAGCCATCTGTGCTGGCAATCATTTTTCCATCAGGGCTAACTTTCACAACAGAGATGCTTTTGGTGTGGCCAGTAAATTCTTTGATTATTTTACCTGACTCAACATCCCAGATTTTAACGGTGTTTTCTTTTTTGTTATCTATTCCACCCTCCCGCTGCCCTGTAATAATAGTTTTACTGTCCGCTGCAAAGTCAACAGTCACTGCTGCTCCCCATACATCAATTTCGGGAATAATGGTTTTTACCTCCTTCTCTTCATTGATGTTCCAAATCTTAACTTCAGCTACATTTTCATAGGAGCAGCTCACAAATGATTTTCCGTCTGGGCTGATACTTATGTCAAACACATGGAATTTATGACCCTCGTAGGTTCTTATCTCTCTACCTGTGCTTACGTCCCAAAGTTTAATGCTTCCGTCAAGACTGCCCGTTAATGCCGTTTTACCATCTGGGCTAAATTTTATACACGAAACCGTAGTAGTTAGACCCAACTGTACTTTAAGTGTAGTTTCTTGTGCCAACACAAGTGCAGAACATACTAACAGAAGAGACAAGCTTTGTATTGCACGGGCAACTTGCAAGTGGAAATAATTCATGCTGATAGATATACTCCTCGGTCTGTGTCCCCACAGACCGAAACGGTTAATATTTATTTAATTTGTGGCCTGTGTGGACACAGACCACGGTCAGCCTGTTCTTCTCCAACAAGAGTGAAATTTATTTCTTCATGGTAGTAAAAACCAAAATCTGTTCTGCCTTAAGCACACCATCTTCCTTCTTTTTAAAACCGCGGGTTTTGGTTACTATTTGCTCGGTGCTCTCCAGAATAAAATCATAACCATTTTCTTTCTTTACGGTGAGTGGTTCAAATCCATTTGTTTGTGCATTCAGTTGCAGTGTTTCGGCACCAAAAGGTGAAGCGCATTCAAACTCATATGGAAGTTCATACACTTGATTCACTTTGTCTCTATTGATGTAGTAATTATCCAGCAGCAGGGCCTTGCTTCCATCGGCCAGGTGGTAGATAAAGCGCAAGTAGCACTCGCGGTTGGCGCGTACAAAAATCTTCATCACTTCGCCCTCGGTGAAAATCTGGCCTTCTTTGCCTTTATTGGTAAGTATATCCACTTGAAGTTCACCACCTTTCAATTCGTCTTTTGCAAATATTTTCATATTTGTCATGGCGTCTTTATAATTCTCTGGCTTAAAGTCAATGGAGCTTTTTTCGAGGGTGGCAATCGGAATAAGGCATGAGGCACTTGCCAAAGCGTTACCCGTTGTTTCATCGCGCAATAAGGCAGTTACTTTTAACTTATCTTTTTCCTCCCAATATGTTCCGGTTAAAATGTAACCATTGGAAGTAGTTGCCGAGGCTTCCACCATGTTATAATGCCCTTCATTGATCAGATTTTGCTCAAGCATACTTTTGAACCTTCGTGAAAATGGGCTGCCCATGGGTGTATCCTGATAAGTGAAACTAGCAAGCTTGATAGGAGTCTTTATTTCATTGGTCTGGGCATGGAGGCCAAAAGAAATAAAGTAAGCAGCCTCATCCAGGTTTAGCGAGCTAGCGTTTCGCAGGGCATTGATTTTTGCATCAACACCTAATTTCAACTCGTTTACAAGAGTTCTTTTCAGCGGTGGTGAATCAAAATTGGAAGTGATTGTAACAATGAGTGTTTGTGCTTCTTCTATTTTGCGAAAGGCCGATTGCGTTTCAAAATATTTCTTCAGTGCCTGTTGATTGTCGAGCGAGCCTGCTGAAGCAATATTTGCTTGAATGATACTTATCTGTTGCTCAATCTCATTTTGATACAATTTCAACACATCGCTTTTTGTAGCATAAGCAAACACGTATGCTATTTTCTTTTTTGTGTCATAATATTTTTCCAGCTTG
>JANXRR010000579.1 GCA_025356795.1 Bacteroidia bacterium | reverse complement strand
CCATTAAGACAAATCAATTCAAAAGTGATGGATCAACCTATTATCTTCTTTCAGCCAAGCGATGCTACCCGCGGAGCATACAATGCTGTATTTCAGTATTATTTGAAAGATAAAATAGACACCGTTTCCGTTGAAGTGTTGGATGCCATGGGCGCATTGGTTAAAAAATTTGTTGGCACCAAGGCGGAGGAGAAAACGGAACCAGGTGAAAGCACTCGCGAAGCAAAGCCAACCACTGCTTCGGGATTAAATTCATTTACATGGAATTTGAAATATCCGGGAGCCACTGTCTTTGAAGGCATAATCATTTGGGGTGCTCGCCCACAAAACGGCCCCAATGCACCCATTGGAAAATATCAAGTTCGCTTAAAAGCAGGTAGTTTTTCACAAACCTATACATTCAATGTCAAAATGAATCCCAACTTGACTGATGTGTCAGAAGCTGATTTGAAAGAAACGTTTGATCTTGCAATAAAGATCAGAGATCGTGAAAGCGAAGCCAATGAGGCTGTTATTCGTATCCGAGAGATAAGAAAGCAAATTGAGGATAGGATGAAAGAAGTGACTGACCCAGGCTTTAACTCATCGGCAAAAGAGTTGATGGATAAAATTAGCGCGATAGAGGAGGAACTATATCAAACAAAAAATAGGAGCATTCAAGATCCTTTAAATTTCCCTATTAAACTGGGCAACCGTATTTCTGCAGTAAGAAGAAGTCTTGAAACTGGCGATGCCAAACCAACCGCTGGCGTTTATAAAGTATTTGCAGAGCTCTCAAAAGAATTGGACGGACAATTAGGCAAACTCGAAACAACCTTAAAAACTGGAATTGAAACTATTAACCCGGTGCTTATGAACAAGCAGATGAAGGCAATTATAGACAAAAAGAAATAAAAAAAGTTTGGTGCAGTGAGACTAGCGAGGGTTTAAGAGCCTTTGCATACTAGCTTTTGCTAGCTGGTAGGGTAACTCCTTGAACTAGGTCGCTTCCCCTTCATTAATTCTTTTTACAACTCTATTGGAATAATTTCAAAGTCCACTCTTTGTGTAAATCAGTCCGATTTATATAATCAGTCCGAATACAACCCAACTTGGAATTTCAATTATAATGCTTTGGAATCACCCTCGCACAAAGAAAACTTACCATTGCCCACAGTGTGAAAAGCTTAAACCAGAAGCCTTGTTCAGCAACTTTACATCGTCACCGTACACCGAGCCTTTTGAAATGCCCAAACCACAAAATCACCCACTCCTGCCCACCACTTGGTACGAAATCCGTGAAATAAATGTAGAGTGTAGTTTGAAATGGATTCAGTATAAGGTTAGGGTTTCAAAGAGGGGTACAATTTCATAGCTTCTCTTTTACTTTTTTAATTTGCTTTCCTCTTCAGCAAGATGTTGCAAATAGTAGCAGTAAATCAATTGTCCTCTACGCATGCTGGATAGTCTAAAATATTCATTGGCACTGTGCCATTTTTCATCAGGTTGTTCAAAGCCTAAAGAATAAGTATATAAGCCCAAAACATCTTTAATAGACAACAATGATCCTATACTACCCCCAGTGCCCATTTGAAGGGGTTGCCTACCGTAAATTTTCTCCAATACATCAGCTACATATTTATATTCTTTTGTATCGGCAGGAAATTTCATAGGGCTGGCTCCGCCTTTTCCCCTAGCAAATTTGTAAGAAACTATGGCTCCTGCTGGTAGGTTTTTGTTAATGTGCTTCACAAGTAGCTCTTGAATTTCACTTCCGTTTTGATTGTTTACCAAGCGGCAGGTTATTCTGGCCATGGCATTGCCAGGAATAATATTTGAATGACCTTCTGGCGCAGTGTAGCCACTTTGAACTCCAATTATTTCAAGTGTAGGTCGGTACCAAATCCGCTCCAACGATGAGAAAGTAGTATCTCCAGCTTCGGCAGTAGTACCTAATATTTTCATATCATCGGCTTTATTGTAAGGTATTTTTCTCATCATTTCTTTTTCTTGGGCATTGCTCGGAATTACCTTATCGTAAAAGCCCTCCACGGCTACATTGCCTTCTTTGGTGTAAAAGGATGAGATAATTTGCGACATGATTACTGCCGAGTTAGGGGTTTTACCACCAAACTGTCCAGAGTGACCATCTGTATCGGCAGTTTTGATTGTAAATTCCATAACAGCAGCTCCTCTTAAGCTCATTAAAATAGATGGTGTGTTTTCATTGTATTGATCGCCATCTGCATTTAAAGCAAAGTCAGCTTTTAAAAGCTCTTTGTTTCTTTCGATGAAGCTTTTAAAATTGAGACTACCGCTTTCTTCCTCGCCCTCAAATACAAATTTTACGTTTACTGGCAGTTTACCGTCTGTTTTCAACATGGCTTCTATGGCCCACATGGTTATCAATACACCAGACTTATCATCACTTGCTCCACGTCCAAAAATTTTGCCGTCTGCAATTTTTGGTGAAAACGGAGGATAAACCCATTCCGACTCTTTTACGGGCTGCACATCATAATGGGCATAAATTAAAACGGTGGGCTTGCCAATAGCTTTGTCCCAGCTCCCATATACAATAGGGTTTCCGTCAGTAGATATTGTTTGTGCAGTGGCCATGCCTATGGTTTTTAATTTATTCACTATCCATGCAGCCGCTCTTTCTACATCGGATTTGTTTGCAGGAATAGACGATATACTTGGTATTGAAACCAATTCAATAAATTCTTTTAGATGCACTTCATTATTGTCATCAATATATTTTTCATAGGATGACAAAGATGATTTTGCAGGCTCATTTTTAGCTTTCGTTTTTTGTGCCAAAAGCGGATGAGAAAAAATATTGAGTAATGCGAGAACTGCGAAGATGGTTTTTATTGCTTTCATTTTAAATTGATTGTGAATGATTTTTTTTCTATCTAAAGCTACTTTTTTCCTATCCATTTATTAATTTTTGTTTCCCAAATTTTTTACGGCAATTCATTTATTATTAAATTTTAAGGAAGATAAACGCATGCGATAGGTAATAAAGATAGTGTTACGAATGAAATCTACTTTGATATTGTTATTTCACCAATTGCTTTAGTGCAATCTCAAATGACGCTTGTGCAATGCCAGTCTTTTCAGGATTGATTGCTTTGGTTTTTTCCAATGCTCTGCGTATGGTCTTGGAGATGTCGCTAAAGATAGCCTCATCGTCCATACTTACTTCACTTTCCATAAAGTAGGCAAACACGCGCGCCATTCCACAGTTGGCGATAAAGTCGGGGAGCACTGAGAACTGCGCATCGGCATACACTCCTGTTGGCCCAAAGAAGATCTCAGGATCGGCAAACGGCACATTGGCACCACAACTAAATACTTCTACTTTCGACTTCACCATTTTATCAATTTGTTCGCGTGTAACCAATCGTGATGATGCAGCAGGAATAAAAATTTCAAAGTCCAGATCCCAAATCTTTTGATTTACAATGTCGAATGGAAGTAATTCAGGCGATACTAACT
>JANXRR010000571.1 GCA_025356795.1 Bacteroidia bacterium | reverse complement strand
GGTTAGTGAGAAAAAAGCAGTCAAACTTTCGTCGATTTGGTTCTCTCCTCTCACTTTCTTGTTTGCTATTTGTAACCGTGCTGATTCGTAAACCTTGTCATAAAGCAACCGGTGAAGTTCTTTTTTAAACTCTTCGTCCTTTACCTCATGATTGTAAGCTCTTTTTATAGTTTTACCGGTAGCTTCAGTTAGTTCAATTTGAACTTTACATTGAACAATAATTGCTTCATGCGCAATTTTCAATGCCTCCAACATATCCTCCTCACTTACTTCCTTGGCTTCCCCTTCAACCATTAAAATGTTTTCAATGGATGCGGCCACAATCAAATCCAGGTCAGCTTTTTCTTTTAATTCTAAAGTTGGGTTGACTATAAATTTACCATCCACACGAACCACTCTTACTTCAGAAATTGGTCCTTGAAATGGGATATCCGAAACTGATAAAGCGGCTGAAGCAGCAAATGCTGCAAGAGCATCGGGCAACGCATTTTCGTCACCTGATATCAGTTGAATCCCAACTTGTGTATCAGCATGATAATCATCTGGAAATAAAGGCCTAATAGCTCTATCAATCAATCTGCTGATTAGTACTTCATAGTCTGACAATTTACCTTCTCTTCTTAAAAACCCTCCAGGAATTCTTCCTGTCGAAGCAAATTTTTCTTGGTAATCTACAGACAATGGAAGGAAATCAGTTCCTTCTTTAGCGTCAACATTGGCAACAACAGTGGCGAGTAACATGGTATTGCCCATTCTTAGCACTACTGATCCATCCGCTTGAGTGGCCAGTTTGCCAGTCTCAATGGTTATCTCTCTGCCATCAGGTAGGAAGCAGCTCTTTTTAATTATTTTATTCATCATGTAAAAGTTTAAACAAACCTTAAGAGGCCGTTTGATAAGGTGTAAAAACGAAGAGGGAACCTAGATTTGGTTCCCTCCGTTTATTATTTTAGTTCTATTTTCTAAGCTCTAATTCCGCTAGAATTGAACGATATCTTCCAATATCATTCTTCATTAAATAATTCAATAGCTTTTTTCTTTTACCTACAAGCTTTAAAAGGCCTTGTTGTGTTGAGAAATCTTTACCAAAAGTTTTCAAGTGAGTAGTTAAACTATTGATACGGAAAGTGAATAGGGCAATCTGAGCTTCAGGTGATCCTGTATCAGTTTTTGCTTTAGCAAATCCATGTTTGCTAAAAAGGTCTTGTTTTTTTTCAGAAGTCAAATACATCGGTGATTGTTTCTTTTTTCGTCAATTAATCCGCAAAAATATTAGATTTTATTCAAATTACAACGCTTTGTCAACGTTTACTTTTAATAATTTTCTCTTTTCAAGCCACATTTTCACTTTATCCCAGATGACACTATAAAAATCGGCCTCAAAAAGCCTTACATCCTGCCTTGCTTGTCTCAAAAAAATCAATCCAATACCAAAAAGTATGAAGTCTGCCATCCAGACTCCAGCAGCTACTGGCATCGTGCCACGATTGCCCCATTTTTCTCCTAAAATACCCAACACATAAAAAATGATGAAAAACAGGATTGAAATCAATACAGGAATCCCCAAACCTCCTCGTTTTATGATTGCTCCTAAAGGTGCCCCAATTAAAAACATGGCAATGCAGGCCAATGAATTGGAAAATATCTTGTTCCATTGAGTTTGAAACACTTTCATATTGTAGTCTAGATCTTTAATTTGGGAGCTAAAATTCAGCAACTGGCTTTTCACCAAGCGAACTCGGCTGAGGGCAGAAGTAATCTCAATTGCAGTTGGTTCAAGTTTAAAAAGGCTATCTGAGAAAGGCTTTGTTTTGCTGCCAAGTTCAAAGTTTTTGGCCTTATAATAAGGCTTTTCCATAGAATTAGGTTGAACCCCAGCTGTATACTTTGTTCGTTGAATGGAATCTCTCACTCTCTTATAGTTCTCTAGATTTACTGGAAGTGGAATTGTGTCTTTTTTTAAATGATACGAAAAGAGTTGATTTTGTGTGTTATAAATACCTAATTCTTGGTTTAGGATTTCGTGGTTGATGGAATCCATGTCTGATTCCAATTCTACAACATTTCTCATAATTCGATTTCCTTGAAACCATTTTTTGTCAGTTTTATTCATGTTGAAGGAAGATAGATCGAACACTATTTGCATTTTCTTAAACTGAGTTTTACGCAAATCCTGATCTTGCCCATTGCTCAAGCCTTTTTCAGCATTGCCGCCCTCTGCGTATTCAAAACCACTGAACAATTCAATTTTCAAAAATTGATTATTTAAAACCGTGTACATTTTACCGGAGTCAGCAATGATCACTTTTTTGTTGCCAGCTACTCCCCTATGATCATAAATTAGTACACCTCGCAAAGAAGTGCCATCGGGCAGCTTATCATTTACTTTGATGCTGATGTCAGGAATGGCCGAATAAAATGCTCCCTCTTTAAGGTCTAAGGCTGGTTTCTTTTGCTTAATATCATAGAGCAAACTGTAGGCTTCTAGAGCTGCCTTGGGCACTAGATAATTATTTACCAAGAATGCAAATCCTGTAAGGATCAATACTATCGCAAAAATTGGAGCGAGTGTTCTGGTTAATGAGATGCCCAAGCTTTTGATGGCTGTTAATTCAAAATATTCGCCCAAGTTTCCGAACGTGATCAAGGAGGAAAGCAATATGGCGAGTGGCAGCGCTACGGGCGTCATAAAAATAGCGAAGTAAAACAGCAAGGTGCCCAGTGTGGCCCAGCCAAGGTCTTTGCCGATAATGTCATCGAAATATTTGAGCATGTGCTGTGTGAGCAGGATAAAAACCACCACCAAAAATGTGAGTATAAAAGGGCCTAAAAATGAGGAGAGAATGAATTTATCTATTTTCTTCATGCTAGCGGTTCTAAAATGGTTCTAAAAATAGCAATTCAAAAATGAAGCCAGTAAATTTTGTTTTGAGAGACCCATCGCGTAAGAGAGACTTAGCCGCGGGAAATAAAAGTGTAGCGAGAACGGGAGTTGAACCCGTGACCTCAGGGTTATGAATCCTGCGCTCTAACCATCTGAGCTACCTCGCCATATTTTTTTGAGTCGGCAAATTTAAAAATTTTTTATAAAATCGCTATTGATTTTTTTCAAGTTTGTTGTTCGCTAAAATTCTTTTAACTTCCACACAATTACAAAAGCATGGCAAAAAAAAGTTTATTTACTAGCGATTTTGAAATTCACGCTTCGCCCAAAATGCTTTATCCTTACCTCCAAACCGCCAGTGGCCTGTCTGAATGGTTTGCCGAAAACGTAAATATTAGCCCCGAAAAAATTTTCACCTTTGAGTGGGACAATGAAGAAAGAAAGGCCACTATGGCTTCTTACAGGCTTAATCACTTCGTTAAATTCGAATACCTGCCCGAAGGCGATGACGATACGAATGACCGTTCTTATTTTGAATTACGACTTGAAACGGACGATCTAGTGAATTCTACTTATATCAAAATTTCAGATTATTCTGATTTTGATGATTTTGAAGAGTTGCAGGATGTTTGGGAAAGCCTAATCTCCAATCTGAAGAAGGTGGTGGGGGGTTGAAATTCTAGTTATCAGCTTCAAGCCACAGCCTGGTGGTAGAACCGATTAAATTCTATCAAAATCTTATACCATTGCTTTTTATAGTCGCCTTAGGTTCTATTTTTGCCTCAGCTATCAGCAAAGGCTTTAAACATTGTCAATTGTTGATGCTCAACTGTAATTCAAACACATCATATTCCAACAAAACCCTTTTTAATCAAAATGCTACCTACTATTAACCCAACAGAAACCACCGCTTGGAATAAGCTTACCATGCACTTTCTAGAAATGCAAGCAACACACATGCGCGAATTATTTTCAGAAGACTCAGCACGATTTGAAAAATTCAATGTGCAATTTGAAGATATACTTTTTGATTTTTCGAAGAACATCATAACCGAAGAAACTATAAACATACTTATTACATTAGCTGCTGAATGTCAAGTTCAGGACGGCATAAGTGGCATGTTCAATGGCATTAGGATCAATCAAACTGAAAATCGTTCAGTACTTCATGTTGCACTCAGAAATAGATCTAATCATCCAATGCTAGTGGATGGTAAAGATGTGATGCCAGAGATAAATGCTGTGCTGTCGCAGATGAAAATATTTTCTGATTCTTTATTAAGCGGAGGTTGGAAAGGCTATTCTGGAAAAAGGATTACAGACATTGTGAATATAGGAATTGGTGGGTCTGATCTGGGGCCGTACATGGTTACTGAAGCGCTTCGGCCCTATCACCAGTCGATAAAGCCACACTTTGTGTCTAATGTAGACGGAACCCACATCGAAGAAACGCTCAAGCGAGTGGATCATGAAACAACGCTTTTCATCATTGCCTCTAAGACTTTTACTACTCAGGAAACCATGACCAATGCCGAAAGTGCAAAAAGTTGGTTCCTTGAAAAAACAGGAGGCAAAGGCGATGTGGCCAAACACTTTGTGGCTGTTTCCACCAACTCAAAATCAGTAACAGAATTTGGCATAGCACCAGAAAACATGTTTGTGTTTTGGGACTGGGTGGGTGGAAGATATTCGCTTTGGTCTTCTATAGGCTTATCAATTTCTGCAACTATTGGGTATGATCATTTTATAGAATTATTAGAAGGAGCCCATACTGCAGATAATCATTTTAAAGATGCACCATTCGATAAGAATATCCCTGTAATTATGGCGTTACTGGGAATCTGGTATGGCAACTTCTTTGACGCAGCTTCAGAAGCCATATTACCTTACGATCAATATTTGCATCGTTTTGCTGCCTACTTTCAACAAGGCAACATGGAGAGTAACGGAAAATCTATCGACCGAAATGGACAAGAAGTGTTGTACCAAACAGGGCCTGTAATTTGGGGCGAACCCGGCACTAACGGCCAACATGCATTTTATCAATTGATCCATCAAGGCACTAAATTAATTCCTTGCGATTTCCTCGCTCCTGCCATTAGTCAAAACCCTGTAGGCGATCATCACGTAAAGTTGCTTTCTAATTTTTTCGCTCAAACAGAAGCTCTTTTGGTGGGTAAGACAGCCGAGGAAGTAAAAGTGGAATTGAAGAAAGCAGGATTCTCCGATGAAGAAATTTCTTTCCATTTACCCTTTCGTGTGTTCAGTGGTAACAAGCCATCAAACTCAATTCTATTTAAGAAACTTACACCGCGAACACTGGGAAGTTTAATCGCTTTTTATGAGCATAAAATTTTTGTGCAAGGCGTGATTTGGAACATCTTTAGCTTCGACCAATGGGGAGTTGAATTGGGTAAAGTACTAGCCAAGAAAATTCTCCCTGAATTAATTTCTGAAAGTGATATTACCACTCACGATTCGTCTACCAACGGATTGATAAATTATTTCAAACGATTGAAAGGCAATTGAAATCAGCCTCCAACAATTATTCTTGGATTCTAAACTTGAACAATTATTTTTGACCCTGTTTATTAACTAATGGAGAATAAAATTTCGAAGATTGGCGTGTTTACATCAGGTGGTGACGCCCCAGGTATGAACGCTGCATTAAGAGCTGTTGTACGTGCTTCTATCTATTACAACAAAGAAGTTTACGGCATCATGCGAGGCTATGAGGGAATGATTGATGAAGAGATCGTAAAATTAGGTGCACGGTCTGTGGGCAATATTCTTCAACGTGGGGGCACTATATTAAAGACTGCCCGAAGCGAAACTTTCCGAACCAAAGAGGGGCGCGAAAAAGCGTTTCGAAATCTAAAAAAACATGGTATTAACGGGCTTGTAGCAATTGGTGGCGATGGCACATTTACAGGCCTTCACAAATTTTATGAGGAGTTCAATTTGCCTTCAATATGCATACCAGGCACTATTGATAACGACTTGGCAGGTACCGATTTCACTATAGGCTTTGATACTTCTACCAATACTGCCGTAGAGGCCATCGATAAAATCAGAGATACTGCATTATCGCATAATCGCCTTTTCTTCATTGAGGTAATGGGTCGCAATTCGGGATACATCGCTATCAATAGTGGTATTGCAGGAGGAGCCGTGGCCTCCATTATTCCCGAAGAGACATTAACCATGGATGAACTCTTCAATAAACTTGACGAAGGAGGTAAAACCAATAGAAAATCAAGCCTTGTAGTTGTTGCCGAAGGCAGCAAAATGGGGGGCGCCATGGAATTGGCCAAAAAGTTTTCTGAAAGAAATAATTACTTCGATATTAAGGTTACAATCCTGGGGCATTTGCAGCGTGGTGGTGCGCCAAGTTACTTTGATAGAGTGCTTGCCAGTAAGATGGGCGTTGCGGCAGTGGAAGGACTTATCAATGGGCAAACCGATGTAATGGTGGGCATACGCAACAATGTTATAGTGTACAATAAATTTAGTGATGTAATTAATCATCGTCACGAGATAGATTCTGAATTAATAAGGATAGCCAAAATTCTTTCTATTTAAACAGCTGAAATGACTGATCTAACCATAGGTATCGACATCGGAGGAACCAACACGAAGTACGGAATCGTAGATCGTGAAGGAAAAGTTTTTCACCAGGGCAACATACCTACTACTGACTTTGATGATTTCCAAGATTATTTTGATGCCATGGCAGATGCCTTGCGGGAAGCAATTCATTTTCTGCCTAAAGAAACCAAGGTAGTAGGCATGGGCATAGGTGCTGCCAATGGAAATTATTACACGGGTAACATAGAACGAGCCACGAATTTAAAATGGAAAGGTGTTTTACCTTTAGCCAAAATGTTTACCGAAGAATTTGCCATTCCATGCATTCTTACCAACGATGCCAATGCAGCAGCGGTAGGTGAAATGATCTATGGCAATGCCAAAGGAATGAAAGATTTTATAGTGATAACATTAGGCACAGGGCTGGGCAGCGGGCTTGTGTCCAATGGCATATTAATTAACGGAAAACATGGTATTGCGGGTGAACTTGGTCATACCTCTGTAAATCCGGCAGGCCGCTATTGCAATTGCGGAAAGAGAGGGTGCTTAGAAAC
>JANXRR010000531.1 GCA_025356795.1 Bacteroidia bacterium | reverse complement strand
CAAATCAAATGTAATTAATAAAGCTGCTGAAAAAGGTCTTGAAAGTTCCAATCAAGGAATGAAGACGTTAAAAGTGTTGGTTGATAACATGACAGGAATTAAAGAATCAGCTAGCCAAACATCTGGTTCTATTAATGTTCTCACAAAACGCACGGAGGAAATAGGAAGAACATTAAAAGTGATAACCGACATTGCCAGTCAAACAAATTTACTTGCGCTGAATGCTGCCATTGAAGCTGCTCGCGCAGGCGATGCTGGTCGTGGCTTTGCTGTGGTAGCGGAAGAGATTAGAAAATTAGCAGAAGACTCGCGTAAGTCGGCAGTTGAAATCGAAAAGATTATTGGCGATGTCCAAAAAGATACGCATGCAGCGGGCAAAGCTATTGAAACCATGGAGGCAAGCGTGAAAGAGGGAAATAAATCGAGCAATGAAGCAGAAGTAATTTTTAAGGAAATAGCAAAATCTACCGAAGAAACATTCGATGCATCTAAGCAGATTCAGACAGCTACAACTTCGCAAAAGGAATCGATAACCGTTGTAGTTAAGAATTTTGAACAGATTGTAGTAGTATCTGAGGAGACGGCCGCAGGTACACAACAGATTGCCAGCTCCAGTCAGCAGATGAATGCCGGCATGCTAGAGGTTGCGAAAGCAGGCGATGAACTTTCTGCGGTTGCCGCAGAACTTCAAGCAGGTGTGCAGCAATTTAAATTAAAGAAGTAATTGGTTATTCGTTAACAACTAACATGCTTAGCTATGGAAGATAATTATAAATCGAATAAGTCAGCTTCGGAAACAACCCATAGAACGCTGCAAATTGTAGTTTTTAAATTGGGAAATGAAGAATACGGCCTTCACATCGATCAGATCAAAGAGGTAGTACTAACTCCTAATATTACCCGAATGCCTCAGACACCTACCTTCGTAAGAGGCGTGGCCAATATTCGCGGTAACGTGATCGCCATTTTTGACTTGGAAGATCGTTTTAGTTTATTAAAAGAGCGAAACGAGCATAGCGCACACAAGTACACACTGGTGGTTGAAAGCGAAGATATTAAATTAGGATTGCTTGTAAACGAAGTGCCTAATACCGTTTCGGTGAATGCGGCTGATTTAGATGAGTCAGTCGGAATAATAAATGATGCAAATTCAGAGACGAATTACATCAAGGGGATAATAAAGTCTGGCGAACGTTTAATTATTCTGATCGATATTTTCAAAGTCATTGATCAGGATATGTCGACTTCAATTAAACGAGCTTCATCGATTGCCGCATGATTAATTACAAGTTGAGTATTGGTGATCTATTAGTAAGTAAGGAAAAGGATGTGACCTTTACATGTTATGGTTTGGGTTCATGTATAGGGTTGTTTGTTCAAGATCGCACCACTGGCATTTGCGGTGGTGCGCACATCCAATTGCCTAGCGATTCATTTTCTTACAACACTTCAATTGGTAAATATTATTCGGCTCAGAGTGCAATTGAGCAAATAGTCAATCAATTTAAAAGTAAGGGAAGCAATTGCCTGAGTTTAAGAGCAAAAATTGTAGGAGGATCCAGTATGTACGGCAGCTCCTATGACATCGGTGTAAGAAACATTCATGACACCATTACCTTATTGTCAAAGAATCTGATTTATGTTGCTGCTTCAGATACGGGTGGTAAGCTAAGTAGAACAGCTTTCTTTAACTGCACTACGGGCGAGCTTATTGTTCGCATCGCGGAAACAAATGAAATTAAAGTTTTTTAGCAAAAAATAAAACCATGGGAAAAAGTGTATTGATTGTTGATGATTCTTTGTACATGCGCACCATCATAAAGGACGCACTAGAAGGAGTAGGGTTTAACATTGTTGGCCAGGCTGCCAATGGGGAGGAAGCAATTGATCTTGCTTTTGAACTTCAACCAGATTTGATAACGCTTGATAATATTTTACCTGATATGATTGGTACGGATATTTTGAAGGTGTATCAAGAAGAAGGATTAAAAGCAAAGATAGTAATGATAAGTGCCGTGGGTCAAGAGTCAGTTGTGAACGAAGGCCTTCGATTAGGTGCCAAAGCATATATCGTTAAGCCATTTACAAATGATCAATTAGTAGAAGCCATGACCAAGGCCTAGGTTTTACTCAATGGCACCAAACCGCATCAGAACACTTTTAATAGATGACTCTGCCTTTATGAGAAAAGTGATTGGCGATATTATCCGTAATGACGAAACACTTGAGCTGGTGGGGATTGCTAACGATGGTGAGAAGGGGACTGAGATGGCGCTTGAATTGAAACCCGATGTAGTGATTACAGATATGGTGATGCCAGAAAAAGACGGAATGTATGTGGTGCAAACGCTGATGGATAAATATCCTACACCCATTATTTTGCTTAGTTCACTTGAAAAAACAAATGCGCGGATTTTTGATGCACTTCAATCAGGAGCTTTTGAATTTATTGATAAGCCTACTGATTTAGAAATTGTCCGCATAGGGAAATATCCGTTAGTGGATTTAATACGCGAGGCTTCCAGAACAGATATCACTGTTCTTAAAGCGAAGCAATTGGCTAAGAAAAACAGTCATGCGCACTCATTTTCCCAGCCAGCCAATTATGACATCATTGTAATTGGAGCTTCAACTGGAGGGCCTGGAGCAGTTGAGGGGCTTATCAATAATCTACCAAAAAACTTAATAATACCAGTAGTTGTAGTACAACACATGCCGCCCCGTTTTTTAGAAAGCTTTGCCGCCAGGCTTACATTGAATAGTCCGTTGCCAGTTCGGCTAGCTGATAGAAATGAACCATTAAAAGGAGGCACTATTTATATTGTGCCTGGAGAATCAAATACTCGTGTGGAATTCAACCACTCGGAAGGTGAGCCCACTTTTGTCTTTACAAACAAAAAATATAATGAATATAATAACCCATCAATTGATTGCTTTTTTGAATCTGTTGCTGAGGTGTATGGAAGTAGAAGCATTGGGGTTATTCTTACAGGAATGGGAAGAGACGGCACTATGGGGCTTGCCAAAATAAAAGAAAAGGGAGGCTTTACCATCGCTCAGGATGAAGAGTCATCAGTTGTGTATGGTATGCCGAAAGAAGCTTTTGAAAGAGGGGCGGTAAGGCAAGTAGTGAAATTAAAAGAAATACCAGGATTTATTATTAGCTGTCTATAATCTAAATCTAGAAATTATGCAAAATAAGGAAGACGAGTATAAGGAAATATTTCTAGCTGAAGCGCTTGAAAATTATGAAGAAATAAATCGCCTACTAACGCATATTGAAAAACGACCCGAAGATAAAAGTAATGTTCACGCCCTCTTCAGAATAACTCATACCCTTAAGGGAAATGCGGCTGGCATGGGTTTTACTGGCATTGCGGAATTAGCCCACGTGCTGGAAGACCTGTTTGCAGAAGTGCGCGATGGAAGGATAATACTTGAGGATAGTCTTTTCACCTCTCTTTTCAAAGCAGTAGATACCCTCGGAAATTTGATCAATGCAATTAAAGATGGCAGCGATGTTAAATACAAAGGAATCAAAACAAAGCTTGAAGTATTACTAAAACGAGTTAAGGAGACATCGGTAGTTAACCAAGAACAAGGTAAAACAGAAGTTAAAAGTCATTCAGAAAGTGACCTTAGTCCCTTCACCCCGGAGCGTACACTTAATGGGTTATCATCCTTACTAGATGAAGACGACTCAATTACTCCGGGTGAAGTGGACGCCAAAGTGTCCTTCTCAGATTTAGTTCAAGTACCTGTAAGAAAGCTCGATAACTTGTTGAACTTAGTAGGTGAGCTTATTATAGAAAAAGATAGAATTCTGGCAAGTCAAGTAAACAGCGGCCTGAATGCTTCTAATGAATATGCACGACTAAGTAGAATTAGTTCTGATCTTCAATATTCTGTCATGGACGTACGCTTGGTTCAGGTTGGTTTTCTGTTCAATAAATTTCATAGAGTGGTAAGAGATGCTGCCAATCTTGAACAGAAAAATGTAGTACTCAAATTAATT
>JANXRR010000523.1 GCA_025356795.1 Bacteroidia bacterium | reverse complement strand
AATTACAAAACATTTTAGAAGGAATTTTCAACCGATTAACCCTTTTTAACTTTAAGGGGTGCAACCGCCACATAAAAAGCCGGCAGTTTAACTTTTCTAGATGGAAAATTAGATTACTTTAATCCTTATGATGATTCTCATGCTCTTTTCCACTATTCCATAAGTGATGTATCCTATGAAATTGATCGTGAATAGGATTTAATTTTAAAGCAATGACACTATCTGATGCACCACTTTTAATATCATCGGCCAAACTTCTTGTATCCAAAGTTATTTTATTTATTAAAGATTTCATCTCCAAATTATTCACTTTTCCTGGTAAAGAAGCTAGTGCTAATGAATCGCCCTTTTCACGGAGCAATGGTAGCAACCTTCTTGCGGGCTCCACGTTTCCTGAATCTTTCAAAGGATGAAAGACCTCTGCTAAAACATTATGATAGGAATCCAACGCTTTCCAGTCACTAGAAGATGAGTCTTCATTAGTGGATCTACAAGAAAAAAGCAAGCCGCTGGTGATAACTATAATAAACAATTTTACTAAAGATTTCATAAATTAAATTTTAACTTTTTCTTCTATACTTTCTATGCATATTAAATCCGTGTACAATTTTCTGTAGTCCTTCAAAATAAAGCAATCCGTATAAAAAGATTATCATTGACCAAATAACACCAATGTTAAAATAAAAAGTATCTACATTGGTTCCCATAAAATACTTAGCTGGGATAAAAAAATTAGCGCGGAAGTCCAATGGATTAGTTGGTCTGTGTTCTTCGAAATAAATCGGGTAAATTTTCTGAACCAACTCGCCATTCCATTCTACAATTCGAATAGGATCATTGGTATGCTCCACCATCTGCGTGACTGCATCATTTTGATACCTTGAGCGCATGAGTTGAAATGTTTTAAGTTTCTCAGGTGTGTCTGTTAAACTTTCTGTTAGTAACTCTTTTTCATCAATGGCTTTTGCCATTCTAATACTATAAAATTCCTTTAGCACGCGAAGAAATTTAGCCGCGTTAACGAGCGTAGTTGAATCAACTTTTTTTATCTCTAGCTTATCCAGTTCTTTAAATTCATATCTTCCTAAAATGGCCTGTTCATGAGTAATTTCATTTTTTAAAATAGCCAATGAACTGGCTAACTTTAAATAATTCACATTCCTCCATTGATTTCTATTGGTTAAACAAAAAGTAACTTTCGATTCAAGTGTGGGGATATAATAGACCTTTTTATATTCTGATTCCGCCTGCTTTTTATCAAGTTCATAAAATTGCTTCTCGTATGGATTGTCTTTAAACTGGGTAACCATAAGCGCTTCAAAAGCCCACCGAGATGCCATCATTTCACCTAACACCGGTATCCCTTTAGGTGTGCCAACTTTAGGGTTAAACTTATCGAAACTAATAACAACACCACTAAGTATTAATTGAGGTATAATCAAAATAGGAATGAGGATGTAGATGGTAACTGCTGAATCAAATGCGCTGGATATATTTAAACCGAGCATGTTGGCAAAGCAAGAGCAAGAGAACAAAATTAGCCAATAACGCATTTCAGTTAATGGTATCTCCATTATCAAATCGCCAACAAGTATAAAGGATAACGTTTGAACTGCTGACAATGAAAAAAGCACTATCACCTTAGAAACCAGATAACTACTTTTACTAAGGTGCAGGTATCGTTCACGCTTTAATATCCTTCGATCACGAAAAATCTCTTCAGCGCTTACGATTAAGCCCACAAAGAGCGCCACCACTACACTCATGAAGAAGTAAACAGGAACGTTATAATTAGCGTAAAATGAATAGGTAGGGTTATCAATTCCTATGGTTTCATAATACTTAATAAAGTATGCCATAAACAAGCCAAGTATAGGCGACAGTATTAGATTAATAAGCATGTATTGCTGATTTGCCAACTTAGCAAGAACATCGCGTATTGAAAATATTGAAAGTTGCTTAAACCAATTCGGTATTTTCTGTACAATGGGTAATGGTGTATCAACCTCCTCTACTTTAGGAACTTTAATTTTTTGTTTAAAATATTGATACCATTGGCCTGGCGATATTTTTCTGGTATGGGTAAACCTACCAAACTCATTAACAACTCTAGTTTCAATGATATTGAATATTTGTTCAGAGTTTATGTTTCCGCATTCAGGGCAGGCTCCTGGAATCTTATTCGCTTTGTTGATAATTTCTTGGAAATAAGAAACCGATTCAACTGGATTACCATAATATATTTGAAAGCCCCCCACATCAAGGATAATTAGCGTATCGAACATTTTAAAAATGTCGGACGAAGGTTGATGTATAACTACAAAAATCATTTTGCCTCTAAGGGACAACTCCTTCAACAAATCCATTATATTTTCCGAATCGCTTGACGATAGCCCAGAGGTTGGCTCATCAACAAAGAGCACGGCTGGTTCGCGCAATAATTCTAAACCTATATTTACCCTCTTGCGCTGTCCCCCACTAATTGTCTTTTGTAAAAGTGAGCCTACTTTTAAATTCCGTATTTCAGAAAGACCAAGATTAACTAACACCTTCTCAACAAGTGCGGCATTCTCTTCCCTTGTGTAATGTCCAAAACAAAGGCGTGATGCATAATATAAATTCTCAAAGACTGTCAAGTCCTCAAGATGATTTATTGATTGAGGAC
>JANXRR010000519.1 GCA_025356795.1 Bacteroidia bacterium | reverse complement strand
GCCGACTTTGCGAAATTCGCATTATCCAACGTTCAAGTAGGTTCGGTAATAGAGGTAAAATATATTATCAAATCACCGTTTATCTTAAACTTTTGGCCATGGGAATTTCAACGTGAAATTCCTAAAAGACAATCTGAATATTGGGCGAAAATTCAAGCCAATTATAGCTATAATATTTCACTACGCGGTTTTTTAAAATTAACTAAAGATGAAGCGAGCCTTGTTAATTCTTGCTTTTCTTATGGATCTAGCAAAGCAGACTGCTCACTTTATAAATTTGGAATGAAAGACGTTCCGGCATTTAAAGAAGAAGAATTCATGACTGCAAAAAGTAACTTCTTATCTGCAGTAAACTTCGAGTTGTCTGAAATAAAATACTTCGATGGGCGGGTAGACAAAATAACTAAAGAATGGAAAGATGTAGAAGATGAACTAATGAATCATGAAGATTTTGGATCACAAATAAAGAAAGCTAAAAGCTTAACTGAAGATGCCGTCAAGAACCTAATAGTAACTGACAGTTCCTCCATGTATAATGCAAAGCAGATCTTTGAGTGGGTTAGTAAAAACTTTAGTTGGAATGAAGAGGTTGGCAAATACTCTCAGTATGGAGTAAAGAAAGCTTTTGAATCAAAAATTGGCAATTCTGCTGATATTAACTTTATGCTTTTAGGATGTTTACAAAATGCAGAATTAGACGCACATCCTGTGATATTATCAACAAGAAGCAATGGAAGCCCTGTGTCATTATTTCCAGTGCTAAGCGATTATAACTATGTGGTTGTTAAACTTGAGATTGGAAAAAACATATTTCTTTTAGATGCTACCGATAAGTTGATGCCCTTTGGTTTACTTCCGTTGCGATGCCTTAATGGAAGCGGACGAATGCTGGCAAAAAAGAAGTCGGATTTTATTAATCTAAATACAGCCAATGGTAAACAAAAAAAGTACACGTCAATTAATCTTGCATTAGATGAATCTGGAAATTTTAAAGGCACCGTTCAAATTACCTATACAGATTATGATGCCTCTTCCAGAAGAAGGACTATTTCTTCATTTGGTAATTCAGAAGAGCAAACAAAAAAAATTCATGGTGAATGGAATGGAGCCGACATTTTAAATTATTCAAACGAAAACTTAAAAGACACAAGCAAGCCATTCATAGAAAAATTAGAAATAGAATTTACTTCAAATGAAAAGCAGCCGAAACAAATTTATTTCAATCCCTTTTTAAAAGATAAATGGAATGATAACCCTTTTAAATCTACAGAACGCTCATTTCCTGTTGATTTTGGAGCGCCATTGCAGCAGGTTGTTTCAATAACAATTAAGCTCCCGCTCAATTATGAAATCGATGACTTTCCAAAATCACTTTCGCTTGCACTACCTGGTGAAGGTGGTAAGTTTATATTTGCCGCCAGCCGCAATGGCAACACACTTACATTTAGAAATTCTTTATCTCTAAGTAAAGCCGTTTATAACTCTCAAGAATATCACTATCTTAAAGAACTCTTCGGGCGGATAGTTCAAATTCATCAAACCGATTTAGTCTTCCTTTCAAAGAATAAACCATAATTGTAATTATGCATAGGTTAATTCATGGCTAGTTTTCAATCGATGCCTCAGAATTTCAATTTCTCTTTCCAACTCTGTTTTCTGTCGCATCATCTCCTCTTGGGTGGCTTGCAATTCTTCCGAATTTTGTCTCATCTCCTCCTCCTGCTGTGTTAGTATTTCAGCACGCTCTTGCGATTCCTTTAGCAAGCGTTGTGTCTGTGAAACATTTTGCTTATTGAAAATTAAAGAGGCTATATTTTCTGATATGCGTTCAACAAATTCAACTTTAAATGACTCCAGAATAGTGAATGATGCTAGCTCCAGTACACCCAATATTTGATCCCGTAATTTTATAGGTATAATAATAACATTGTTGGGTGTAGCCTCGCCCAAGCCCGAGGTTATTTTTATGTAATCTGTAGGTATCTGTTTTAAATAAATTGTTTGTCTTTCTAGCGCACATTGGCCAACCAAACCCTGACCTAATTCAATACTTTCAGCTAAGAATTTTTTCTTCCCATAAGCATAACTAGATACTCTTACTAACCGTTGTTCTTGAATGATAAAAAGAGCACCCTGATTTACATTCAAATATTTAACCAGGGATGATAGTATTTTGTCTCCCAAGGAAGAAATGTCTTCTGCCTCATTCTTTATTATCTCAGAAAATTGCGCGGCACCTTTATTTACCCAGTTAATTTTAGATTGCCTTTCATCTGCTTCTTTCAATTTTTTTTGCATTTGAATAATAGAAATGGCCATCACATCATTATCAAATCTTGAATCATATTTAGCAGTAAGTTCTCCATCACCCATTCTGTGGGCAAAGCCAGTAGCTGCTTGTAATCTTTCCAAAAATAAATTTAGTGCCATTTTCGTTTGGCCTATTTCTTCAGTAGTTTTTATTGTAAGCTTCTCGGGGAAAGTACCACTTGCCAGCGTCTGCATCGCATTCCTTATTTCTTTAATGGCTTTGGTTATTAAATTCGCATAAAAAATTGCAAGGAAAATACCAGCTATAAATTGCACTGCAAATATTACCCAAAGCACAATCATAATCTCGGTAATTTGATTTTCACTTTTGGCTTTTAACGTACTAGAAAAAGATTCCAGTGGCACCTTCAGCGCTTCCAGTTGATCTTTTAGTTTACCTCGAATTCCTTCATCCGTTTTTAAACCTATTTTGATTTCTAGGTCTATCACTTTTAAAAATTCAGCTTTATAATTTGCAAGGTTCTCTAAAACCATTATTACTGAGGGGCTTTTAGTTTTAGATACACTTGCTATAAATATTTCTGCGTTCTTAATAAAATCGTCTCTGTATTTAAGATCTCTTCGTAAGAAGAAATCCTTTTCATTTCTTCTTAACGTTAAAAGTTGTGCCTTATCAAAATTGACATTACTGTTTTCGATTTGATGTACGGCTTTTCGCAAAGAACCTTCCAAACCATAATCCTTAAATCCTCTTTCCTTTAAATAATTTTTTAAAGAATCGAACTCGGAATGAATTATCATTAATGACTGGTTAATATCGCCAACCGTATTCTGAATGGTTGTTGAGTCTTTGAAATTGTCTTCCAATTCATTAAGAATCGATACCGCTTTACGAAAGTTTAAATCATAAGAAACTACAAAGGTGCTTTTATTGAACTCTTGAAAATTCTTTTCCTTGTATCCTTCATAGGTAAATTCTTTAATGGCAAACTCTTGTGATTCAGCGCTCCGCTTAAGCATTTCAATTTTTTCGTTTATTGCCTTATTCTTAATCACTCGATTGATAGAGCTTACTGATAATAAGATTAAGAGAATAGAAAATAATAATATTGAGCCAAACGCAGCAAGAAGTTTGGCGCGTATTTTCAAACTTAAAATCCAATTTTTCATTGTTTACAAATATTAAACAAAGAAAGGCTTGGCTATTGGATTTGATTGAAGGGAATGATTATTGTTTTGTTAATTAATCTGTTTTTGTGATTCGAAATCGCCTCTTAATTCTCTATATCGTTTTCGGGCTTCAAATACATAAACACTTCCCGGATATTTAGTTAAAAAATCTCTAAAAATTTCCATGGCTTTTGTCTTGTCCCCACAATACTTTTCAAATATATCTCCTTGAAGAAAATAAGCGTCATCAGATAAAACGTCATCAGGATAAAATTTTACTATTTGTTGTAGCAAATTTATTGCTGTCAAAAATTCACCTTGTTTCAATTTTAAGTTTGCCTCTAACCAATAAATATCGTCAAGCAGGTTTGATGATTTCATTTTTATAGAATCTCCCGCTCCTTCTTTGAGCTTAAGTGCATTTATTCTGTTAAGGGCTTCCATTAATTTATTTTGATACAACAGTAACTCAATGGAAGCATATTCTTTGAGCGCTAAAGCCAATGTATCTTCAGTCGTATTTTCTTTTATTCTTAAACTCAGCTCGAGGGCGTCATTCGCAATTTCGCGAGTGGTTGCTTTTTTTAATATATCTAAGTGTTCTTCTGCCAATTTAAAATCACCAATGTAGTAGGATAGCTTAGCGTTTCTAAGTTTGGCATCATATCCTTGTGGCGTTTCCTTTTGAGTTTTTTCCACTTGCGAATATAAAAGTGATGCTTCCCATGGTTCTTGCTTAAACAAATAGAAATCACCTAAATCAAGTTTAGATTTTGACCTTAAAGCTACAGACGATAACTTCGGATTGGCTATCAGATTTTTAAGTATTTCTATGGCTTTTTCTTTATCCGATAAATAGTATCCGTAAAGCAGGGCCTCACTCGCAATAGCCTCAAATGAGTTTGGGTTTTCAGGATATGATTTTATAAAAACATCATAATTGGTAATCATTGATTTAATTGAATCAATGTTTACTGGATAATGTTCTATAACACGAGCTTCTTTGGTTTTTAATAAGCCCAATTGAGCTGGTAAATAATTGGTTGTGTTTATGTATTCTTTGGTAACAAAAAAATAGGATTTTTCAGCGGCTTCATAATTTTTGTTATTAAAAGCAATTTGGGCTATCTCAAATGTTTTGC
>JANXRR010000502.1 GCA_025356795.1 Bacteroidia bacterium | reverse complement strand
ATTTGAAATGACAGAAGACAAGATATTCATTCTTTGATGTTTTTAGAATAATTGTATTTCCTCCAACATTGTAGGTGTTCATTTCACCAACAATATTATCTTTTACCCCATCAACAACTAAAACTATTTCACCTTCGCAAGGCGCATACAGTTCTTTACCAAAAGCATAATAATCTTCGTTAGTTTTTCCATCTGTTTTGTAGGAATTTCCTTTTTCGTCTGTTATTACAATGTCAAAGGCGTTTTTTTGTGCCTGATTTGTTACGTGATAATTTAATTCTTTAGTGTCTCCACCCCAAATTATTGTCCATTCATCTTTGAACGGAAGATTTAGTTTTGTTGAATTTCGTTTTATTTTGGGCAAATTGTCATCAGTATATGGCTTTATTAATAATCCATTAATCTTCGAGTTGTTGTCAACAGACATATTAACTGAAAATAATCCGCGCTCAAAATTTGTTTTGTATATAGCAACAGTTTTTTCATACCTTACAAATTCACGTTTAGTTATTTTTCCTGCTTGTCCTTTTAGACCTTTTAAAAAGGTTGTTGTCTTTTCAAGTGGCAACGCTTTTTGGAAATCGATTGAAAACATTGCAAAAATTTCTTCAAAACTGTCAGCGTTATAGCTTTTCTCAAAATTGTCCACAACAGTTTTAGATGTTGCGGTTTCACTTTGACCAAAAGTGAAATTCACAATTGCTGTTAATGTAAGTGTTAATAATGTAATTTTCATTTTGTTTTTGCGTAGTCGCCACATTTGTTTTTGTTGTCCGTTTGTTTAAATGGGTTCTGGTCTCCATTTTATTTGTCTGCGAATATAGTTGTTTTTCGAGGGGTAGGCTGTCTTTTTTACAATGACCGCTAACGCTTGTGCATAAGAAGTGGCGTGTTTAAAAACCGCGTCATTGTCCACGTTGCCAAGCTAAGTTAGTTGAAAACCCTTTTACCTTATAATCACCACGCCATTTTTTATGCATTTTGTTAGCGCACGTTTTACTCTTCTGCAATTCTAATTGGTTTACCGAAAGTATTCAGCACATTTTTCAGAATACTAGAATTCTCTTTTCCGAGTTTTTTAATTCGGCCTTTTAGTCCCGCTGAAATTTGATGAAAGTTTTTATAATAAGCATCAGATACCTCAACTGCTCTTTTGTTATTGATATAAATATAAATTGCTTGTCCGTCAGATGTCTTGGACATCTCAAGTGATCTTGTGTATCCCGTAACCTCACTCAGCCTTGTCTTTCTGCTTAGTCCAAGTCCGAAGAATGAATAAATTAATAAGTCAGTGTCCGTGATTTCAATTTTATTCCATTTGAATTTTGCTTCTCTTATTAAAATCAACGAAGTCAGTGTCAAGAATGATATTATCATGATCATTACTCCGCTTAATCTGTCAGGATGATTATACATCGTTGTCCATAGCAATGTTGTCAAATATAAGAGTCCAGCCATTGAAGGAATAACTATGAAAAAAATCCCAATTTTAAATCTTGATTTCATCAGCCGAGTTGTGTCCAATTTGTCAGAGTAAAATGTGCGCTAACATTATAATATGCGCAAGCTAGTTGCGTATATTTCCTTAATAGTAGAGTGTTTTGGGCTTCTTTCGGTGTTGACTGTTAAAAACCTTGTTTTATTGATATCCATAATCAATGCTACGCAATCATGGCTAAATATCCAAACTGTCAAGCGGACTTTTTATCCCGCTAAGGGCTTTGCTGGTCACGTGGGTATATATCTCAGTGGTTTTGCTGCTGCTATGACCCAGCAGGTTTTGTATGTACCGCAGGTCGGTGCCGTTCTCTAGCAAATGAGTTGCAAAGCTGTGCCGCAGGGTATGCACCGAAGCTGTCTTCTCTATCTTTGCCCGCAGCAACGCTTCTTTCACCACTGCTTGCATACTCCGTGCGCTGTACTGGCCGCCAGTTTCCCCTTCAAACAAATAGTGCTGTGGCCTATATTCTTTGTAATAATCCCGCAGAAGTGGCAACAGCTTTTCGCTCAGCAGCGTGTAGCGGTCTTTCCTTCCTTTGGCGTCTTTTATGCTTATCTGCATCCTATGGCTATCTATATCGCGGGGTTGCAAACTTAGCAGTTCGCTCACGCGCAGCCCGGCCGAGTAGCACACCATGATCATGGTTTTATGTTTCAAATTGGCCGTGCCTTTTATCATGGTTTGCACTTCTTCCACCGATAGCACCGTGGGCAGTTTGTTCGCTTTCAAGGGGCGCTCCAATTGATAGAACTTGCGCGCCCCGCCTTTCACCTTCTCGTAATAGAACTTGAGCGCATTGATGGCCTGGTTTTGTGAACTGGCCGATATGCCGCGCTCTTGCACCAAATAGCGTGTGTAGGCCACTATTTCTGGCTCGGTTATGTCGTCAATCTTTTTGGCAGGGTAGAAGTTTATGAACTCTTCAAAAGCTTGCTTGTACACTAATAGGGTGTTTGGAGAGTAGCGCATAATTTGCAGCTTTTGCAGCATGGCATCGGGGCAGGTGCGGTAGTTGGCTATTTCATAGGCGTGGGGCTTGGGCTTTACAGGTTTCTTCCGTGCCTCATCTGCCCACACCAACTTTAGGCTCTGTGTCTTACAAAAATCCATCAGTGCTTTTCTCTGTTTCTCTTCTATGGCCGCGCTCCACCATTTATTGGCCTTGTCATACATGGCAAACGGAAAAGTTTTTAAAATTGATACCAGCAGCGGGTTATGAAAGGCAATAACCCGATACCGCCCGGGCTGGTATTGCACGACCTTCACGGTAAGCTTCTCGGGGGCAGGCTTCTTATCCGCAGGCTTACTGGCAAGGGCTGGCGCTAATGTGGCATCTCTAGCCTGAAGGTGGGGGAAAGCTTCCTGCAGCTTTTTAAAAACAGTGTTGGTGGCCTCAAAGTGCCACGCTTTCTCTGTTTTGCTCCATTGGCAGGGGGCAGTGAGCTTTAGCTGCAGGGTAGTTTCCGTGTGAAACGGAAATTGCACAAAAAGCCGCCTTTCACCCCGGTGCATTTTAGCGTAATAGTGCATTTTAACCATAAAAACATGCGTATATACCTCCAAAAATAAGGAATATACGCAACTGAGTTGCGCATATTCCGCTTTTTTATCCAACACTCCAACCATGCTTTCGCCCTCTATTTTTCCTCCGCTCACGTGATTTCCCAGCGTGCTTGTGTAGGCCGTTTTGACTTTCCTTTAATTTCCCGCAGGGCTATTGCAGCTCATTTTTTGGCTTCTCTTGCTTGTTTTTACATTTGTTGTTTTCTGGCCTATTTAAAAGGTTTTTGCCCTTTGTAAAGCGTTTTCTTAATCACATGCGTGTTTTTTGAACCTTTGTTATATTACTTTATATCAAATCGAGTCTGTCGAAACCCGGCAATTCACCTAACTGCTTTCTTCTTTCTAAACTTCTTGAACATATCGTACGAGATCACGGTTTTTCCATTCTTGCTGCGGGCGCGCAGAAAAACACTGGCGCCAATTTTAGCATCGGTGCCAATGTTTTGTGGCTGGTAGGTTTTGTCTCTTCGTTTCAAGTTGCTCAGGGGTATTTGAATGCTCAGGTCGGTGCTGTCGCCCAGTGAATACTGGCCTTCTACAAATAAGCTCAACAGGCTGGATTGTATTTCCATGCGCTCGATGCCAAGAGCAGAGCCCGCCAGTTGAAATTTGCTGTTGATTTCAGCAAATTGCACATCGCTGAAATCGCGTTTCTTAAATAAAAAATTGCTCATGTTTTCTAGGGGTGCGAAGTGGCTTATGGCACCTTCTTTTATTTTAATTTCAACGTGCCCATCTAACGAGGTCATCTGCACCTTAAACTGATCGTCTAACGTGAGAGCCAGAGTTACTTTTGAGGAAAGCTTGCCACTTAAGTTTTCGGACATGATGCCCTGCTGGTTGAAATTGTTAAA
>JANXRR010000440.1 GCA_025356795.1 Bacteroidia bacterium | reverse complement strand
CTTCATTACTTCCGATATGTTGATTTTAAGAATAAAGATGCGTTGAAAGTCAAAGTTTTAAACGATATTAGGGTGCAAGTAGATTAAGAGCCAAACGATCAATTATTTAATTATGCAACGAGCATGTGTAATCTTCTTATCACTTTTCTTTTTCTTGGCATGTTCTACTAAACACGAAAATGAAAAATCGGAAACCATGATCCTTTTGGGTGATTCACTATCACCGGATGGAAAAATGAAATATTTGAAATACAGTCTCCACAATTCGCCACAAGATTCAAGCATTTTTTGGGCTATCGTTCCTGCCAAGGAAAAAAACAGTAAGATTGAAGAGAAAAGGGTACCAATAGGATATCACGTTCAAGGTTGGACTGAAAACAATGAACTTATTCTTTTGAAAGTTGACACGAGTCAAATGAAACAATTGGACTTGAAAGATGGAATGATCTTGCACGGTGTTGTTGTGAAGATCAAAGAATAATTAAAGACTGTTGATCAGCTCCCGGGCATTCTCAAGAGCTACTGCCGATGGCTTAGCACCTCCAATCATTTTAGCTATTTCTGACACCCGTCCTTTTTCGTCAAGCTCTTTAATTAAACTTACTGTCTTCTCAGACGAGTTGTCTTTATAAACAAAGTAATGCTTATTGGCTCGCGCAGCTATTTGAGGCAAATGACTTATGGTTATTACTTGATGATTCTTTGCCATCACCTTCATCATATTTCCTAGTTGAATGGCAACTTCACCTGAAACACCGCTATCAACCTCATCTAAAATAAGAGTAGGCATGGATGTTTTTTCTGCCATGACGAATTTTACCGCGAACATCAATCGGGAAAATTCTCCGCCAGAGGCCACTTGAGCCAAAGGCCGTGGTGCCATGCCTTTGTTGGCACTAAAAAGAATATCTATGCTGTCTATACCTGTGGCATCGGGAGCAATTAAATTTTGTTCTATTTCTAACTTAGCATTAGCTATTCCTAATTCCTGCAAAAGGATCTCAATTTTTTTACCTAGTGGAAGAAATACTTTCTTCCTACTGCTGCTTAATTTCTTAGCTAGAGAAGTGATTTCTTCTAAGGATTTAGTCTTGTCATTTTCAGCTTTTAGTAAGACACTATCAAGGTTAAGGGCTTTATCAGATTTATGTTGCAACTCTTGTTGAGTCACTAATAATTGATTGACATCAGCTGCATTATGCTTCTTTAACAACTGATAGATTATACTTAACCGCTGCTTTGTATCTTCAATGCGAGCCGGATCGAATTCAATCTTTTCTTCCTCTGATTCAATTTCGCTAATAACATCTTGGAGCTCAAGCCTCACACTTTCCAATCGCTCCACCAAATTAAAATACGATGAAGAGTAACCAGCCACCGGGTTGAGCTGATGGCGAGTAGTTGCCAGTAATGAAGAAACCGAAAATTCATCGTTACTAAGTTGAGCCAAGGCTTGATTGAAACGCAGCTTGATATCTTCGGCATGCTCCATTATCTTTAAATCTGACTCCAGTGTTTCTTGCTCATCTCCTTTAAGGTTTACATTTACTAACTCCCTAAGCTGGTAATTGATAAAATCAGCTTCTTGCCTGAGCGATTCTGCTTCGCCCTTTAACGTTTCGAAGTTTTGCAGAGCCTGTTTATACCCTTTCCAGGCTTGCCTGTACTGTGTTCTTAATTCTTCGTTATCAGCTAAGCTATCAATAAAATTGAGTTGAAAGATGCGCGTGCCCAATTCCAGAGTTTCGTGCTGGGAATGTATATCCAATAATCTCTTGCCTATCTTTTTTATTACCTCAAGCGTAACGGGAGTGTCATTAATAAAAGCCCTGCTTTTTCCGCCAGCACTAATTTCCCTTCTAAGAATTGTTTGATTTTCAAAATCCAAGTTTTCAGTTTCAAACAGCGACTCAAGTTGATAAGAGGTGATATCAAAAACAGCTTCGGTAACACATTTCTCGTTTTCATCCCACAGCATTTTTGAATCTGCCCGATTGCCCAACAACAAGCCAATGGCACCCAGCATAATCGATTTGCCAGCACCTGTTTCACCTGTAATAACATTGAGAGCCCCATCTGGCTGCATTTCCAATTGTTTAATAAGGGCGTAGTTTTTGATGGACAGTTGCTTGAGCATACAAGCACAATATTAATTGATTTGGATGACTCGTTGAGTCGAAAATTTAATGAATCGCTGATTTCTGCCAATGAATTTGAAAGCCCGTTTGAAATGAATGCCCGATTAATCTTAATTTTGCTCCACATGAAAAAATGTCTTTTCTTTTTTTTCGTATTGATAACAGTAACGACAATAGCTCAGAAGCGTGTTAAGATCAAGCATTCCGATGATTTTAAAGGATCTTTTAAGGATGGCGTTCGCTTTGAACGCCTCATTGGCAACGTTCAACTGATTCAAAATACCACCCTTATTTTTTGCGATTCTGCTTATGTTTATCGCTCTGAAAACAGAGTGGAAGGATTCGGCAGAGTGCACATTATTGATGGCGATTCGGTGGATTGTACTTCGCGCGGCCTATCCTACGATGGCAATAAAAAGCTTGCTAAACTGAGAAAAAACGTTGTCTTCTCAAAATTAGGGATTGCTAAACTTTATACCGATTATTTAGATTATGACCGCGCCAAGGGTGAAGCCCGATATTTTAATGGCGGAAAGTTGGTGGATAGCATCAACACACTTACTAGCGCCAAAGGATACTACCTCTTGTCGTCCAACCTCGCTTCTTTCAAAAAAAATGTGGAGGTAGTTAATCCTGATTATACCATGAAATCAGATACCCTACAATACAATTCAAAAACAAAGATTGTTTATTTTAGGGATTCAACTGTTTTAGTAGATAAGGAAGGTGGAACAGCTGTATATAAAAGTGGAACGTACAATACTGTGATAAAAAGCTCTAACCTAAATAAAGGTGTAATTGAAACAGCCGAATTTAAAATTGTAGGCGATATGTACTTTATTGACGATGTAAAAAAAACCTACAAATCCAAAGGAAATGTGGTGATGACATCCAAAGAAGATAACTTAGTTATTTATGGTGATGACATTGATTATAACAAAAAGAAAGGAATCTCTAAAGTTTATGGACATGCCTATGCCGCCAAAGTGGGCGACAGTCAAGACACCCTTTACATTGCAGCCGACACGCTGGTTTCGATTGAAAATAAAGATTCTAAGAAAAAGAGATTGCTGGCCTACCGGCATGTGAAAATTTTTAAATCCGATTTGCAAGGATTGGCCGATTCATTGGCATATAGCTCTGCTGACTCTACCATTCGCTTTTTCAAAGACCCCGTTTTGTGGGCCGAAGAAAACCAAATGACATCTGATTCTATCCGCATTCAATTGAAGAAGAAAAAGATCGACAAACTCTTTCTAGTGGGTAACTCCTTTGTGGCCTCTCAAGATTCAATGAAAAACTTCAATCAGATAAAAGGAAGAAAAATGACAGCCAACTTTGATGGCAAAGACATAAAAAATGTAGTTGTGCAAGGTAATGGCGAAAGTATTTATTACGCCTTACAAAAAATTGAACCCAAAGCTGATTCCATCAAGTCTTTTACTGAAACAATGGGTATGAATAAAATCATTTGTAGCAATATGAAAATTAACTTTGTGAAGGGAAAGGTGAACAACATCACTTTTTACATTAAACCCGAAGCTTCCTTTATTCCGCCCCATGAATTAAAAGAAGAGGTTAAAAAACTAAAGGGATTTTTATGGCGTGGTGAAGCCCGACCGGCCCGAAAAAATGTAGTGCAACGATAAAAGGACATTTAAAAACGACCAACGGCAGAGAGAATTGCCCCTTCCAAAAAATAAATATTAAGTAAGGTCTACAACTTGCTTTCCTTTTTCTATCTTTAATCTACTTTTTAGGTTAACGTATGAAGCAATTCCTTTTTATCTTTTGTCTTGCTTGCTCCTCCCTAAATCTTATTGCTCAAAATCTAGAACTGCTTGATAGGCAGGAATTTTACCAAACAAGCTCTGTTCAAAGACTTAAAATTCCGCTTGCACTTAAAAACAATACTGACAAAGTTCAAAGTTTTACTATAAGAAAGATAACAAATGATCTAGGCCATTCTACTAAAGGTTATTTCTGCATTAATCATAATTGTCAAGAACTTTGGGTAAATGATATTTCTGCCAGTATTGAGCCTAATGAAACTCTTCAAAACCTTTATTACGTAATCGAAACAGGTATTATTAGCGGTCAAACCAGCTTGAAATTCGAAATCTCCCAAAAGGGTAATCCGAAAGAAATCATTGAACATAATTTGACAATTAACATTGAAGAGAAATCCAAACCTTTCATTTTTCAATCAAAAGAAATCAGCATTCAAGATGTTTACCCCAATCCAGCGGCTGACCAAGCGTACATTGATTATAAAATTCATGACGAAAATGTAAAAGTCAAACTATTGATTCATAATATTTTAGGGCGCATTTTAGGAGATTACCAATTGCCATCATCGGAAACGAAAATAAAAATACCTACAGAAGATTTGCCCACTGGAGTTTATTTCTACACCCTTTACCTCGATCAGGAAGGCGTACTTACCAGAAAACTTGTGGTTAGGAAATAAAACTAAATGCTGCTTCGTTTAGTCTACACACTGTTAAATTGAAATTTCCTTTCCGAGTAGTATATTTGCAGGCTTTAAAAAAATCTATCTCACGAATGCCCAATTGGAGTGCACCCTATATGAAGTTTGGCTTAAAGTCCATTTTTATAACACTCTTTATTCTAAGTTTGAGCAGTTGTGGCAAATTCAGAAGTATTGAAAGAAGCGAAGATTGGAGAGTAAAGTATGATGCAGCGCTCAATTACTACGAAAAGAAAGATTATTACCACTCCTCCATCCTTTTCGAACAAATTCAACCGATCGTTCGTGGCCTTCCAGAAGGCGAAAAAGTAGAATTTTATCTAGGTTACTGTCGCTATTACGAAAAAACCTATCTTCTGGCTTCTAATCAATTCAGAGTGTTTTACGAAACCTATGGAAGAAGCCAATTGGCCATTGAGGCTAGATTTATGTATGCCTATTCATTGTATGTTTCGTCTCCAGATTTTAATTTAGATCAGAAAAGTAGCATTGAAGCTATGGCGGCCATGCAAAACTTCATCAATTTATATCCGTCAAGTACTTTTAAAGATAAGGCAATAGAAGTAATTGCCAGTTGTCAGGAGAAGCTTGAGCGCAAGGGTTTTGAAGATGTAAATCTGTATTTAAAGTTGAAGCAATACAAAGCGGCAATTGTATCCATGGACGGCTTTAAAAAGAACTTCCCCGATTCGCATTATCTTGAACAACTTCTCTATTTAAAAATTGTGGCTCAACATAAACTTGCCGACCAGAGCATTTTGAGTAAGCAGTTAGAGCGGTACAATTTAACCTTAGAATCTTATAGGGAGCTAGTAGATTCTTTTCCCAATAGCTCGTATTTGAAACAAGCAGAAAAATTATATTCTGATAGCCTCGAAAAAGTCAATAAATTAAAATCAACTAACTCTAATTCTTAATTACCATGGCAGCACATCCTTCTATTATTACACGCGATATCGATAAAATCACAAAACAAACAGGAAACATTTACGAATCTGTTGTGGTGATCTCTAAAAGATCAAGACAAATAGCTATCAATATCAAAGAAGAATTGAATGGCAAGCTTTCTGAATTTGCTACCACCGTTGATAACCTTGAGGAGGTTTTCGAAAATAGAGAACAAATTGAGATCTCGAAATTTTACGAACGCATGCCCAAGCCTACTTCTTCAGCGATCGAAGAATTTTTAGAAGGCAAATTGATGCATCGTCTTCAAAACCAAGAGACTCCTGCTGAGTTATAATCTTCATGCTGAAGGGCAAGAAAATCCTGCTGGGAGTTTGTGGTAGCATAGCTGCTTACAAGTCTGCGGTGATAACTCGCCTTCTGGTAAAAGCGGGTGCCGATGTCAAAGTGATTATGACTGCATCTGCCCAAGAGTTTATAACTCCGCTTACACTTGCAACGCTTTCAAAAAATACTGTTGTTAGCAAATTCGTAAAAGATGATTCGGGCCAATGGAACAATCATGTGGACCTTGGCCTTTGGGGAGATGCCCTGGTGATTGCACCTGCCAGTGCCAATACATTGGCGAAATTGGCAAATGGACTCTGTGATTCGATTCTAGATGCGGTATATCTCTCTGCACGCTGTCCCGTTTTTTTTGCGCCTGCCATGGATTTAGATATGGTGAAACATCCTTCCACCATTAGTAATTTCTCTAAACTTCAATCGTTCGGAAATAAAATAATAGAACCTGGTTTTGGTGACTTAGCAAGTGGCTTAATTGGCAACGGGCGGATGGCAGAACCTGAAGACATTGTAGCCCGCTTAATTGATCATTTTCAAACCGGTGCGTTGCTAAAGGGAAAGAAAGCACTTGTAACTGCAGGCCCCACTTATGAAGCCATCGACCCTGTTCGATTTATCGGCAATAACTCCAGTGGAAAAATGGGGTTCGCCATTGCAGAAGCGTTGGCCAATCGAGGCGCAGAAGTTACTCTTGTTACGGGCCCGACTGCTCAAGTAACCAAACATACCGGCATCACTACTCACCATGTTATTTCAGCTGAAGAAATGTATGGCGCTTGCCTATCCGTTTTCGCTGAAACTGATATCACCGTTCTTTCTGCCGCTGTAGCTGATTATCGACCCCTTCATGTTGCTGATCAAAAAATAAAAAAGACCGAAGATACTTTTGTGATTGATCTTGCTAAAACAAAAGACATAGCTGCCGAATTGGGAAAGCAAAAAAAGCAAGGGCAAATTATTGTTGGCTTTGCTTTGGAAACCGAAAACGAAAAAGCTAATGCTGAAAAAAAACTGCACACCAAAAACTTCGATTTAATTGTACTAAACTCACTGCGCGATGAGGGTGCCGGGTTTGGTCACGATACTAATAAAATTGTAATTATAGATCGGGAAAAAAGAGTGCAAGAATTTAATTTGAAAACAAAGAAAGAAGCAGCGCAAGATATCGTTAGTGCCATAGGCAATCTTATCCATGAGAACTCCTAACCTCATTCTCTTCTTATGTCTTATTTCCCTGGCTTCGGTAGGGCAAGAACTTAATTGCAAAGTAACCATTAACGACCAGCAAGTATCGAGCAGCGATCGGTCCGTATTTAAGGACATGGAACGGGCCATTGCCAATTTCCTTAATACACGCAAATGGACTAGTGACTCCTATAAAAATCACGAAAAAATAAATTGCACACTTTTCTTAAATATTCAACCGGGTAATAATCCTTCCATTGGCAATTTCAAAGCCAGTGCTCAAATTACTTCTTCACGACCAGTGTTTCATAGTAATTATGAAACGGTGGTATTAAACTTCGCTGATCGCGATTGGGAATTTGAGTATGTAGAATCTCAGCCACTTGAATTCAACGACAATAGTTACATCACCAATCTCACCTCCATGCTGGCTTACTATGCCTACATAGTAATCGGTATGGATTATGATTCATTTAGCGAACTCGGGGGATCACCTTATTTTCAAAAAGCATTGGCCGTTTTAAACAATGCGCAGTCTGCGGGGCGAGTAGGATGGCAAGCTTTAAGCGGCACGCGCAATCGATATGCACTGATCGAAAATATCAACAATCCTCAAATGATTGATTTAAGAAAAAATACCTATCGTTATCACCGCCTTGCATTGGATACTTATGATAAAACACCTGACACCAGCAGGGAAATTATGTTAGATGTTATACGAACTGTAAAAAAAGTCTGGACAATCAATCCAACCTCAATATTTGTTATCTCCTTTTTCGATACAAAAGCAGTTGAGTTAACCAATATTTTTTCAGAAGGAAGTGTATCGATAAAGCGCGATGCTTATGATATACTCACCTCCATCGACTCTAAACGAACAGTTTATCAAAAGATAGTTTCCAATTAGACGATACTAGCTTTACCTTTATAAAACCATGCACGAAAGGTTTTATTCATTCATCACTTCTTTATTAAAGCCTTCAGAAAAAATTTTGCTTGCCGTAAGTGGTGGGCTTGATTCAACGGTGTTGCTTCATCTAGCGGTGCGCTGCAACCTAAACTGTGCCATTGCCCATGTAAATTTTCAATTGCGCGGAAGTGAGGCTGACGGTGATGAGGATTTTGTAAAGCGTTTAGCTCATGGCTACAATGTCCCGTTTTTTTTCATTCGATTTGATACCCAAATTGTTGCAGACGAACGAGGAGTAAGCATACAAATGGCGGCAAGAGAATTAAGGTATGAATGGTTTGAAAAAATAAGGGAGCAAGAACGGTGCGATTATCTTTTTACTGCGCATCACCTAAATGACAATCTTGAAACATCACTATTAAATTTCACCCGCGGAACAGGCATCAGCGGTATGAGAGGAATTCAAAAACAGAAACTAAATACTATACGCCCCCTCCTCGAATTTAGTCGTGAAGAAATAGAATGCTATGCAAAAGTGAATGGATTAAAATGGAGAGAAGATTCTAGCAACAAAAGTACTAACTATCATCGCAATTTCATCAGGCATCAGATCATCTCAAAATTAAAGGAGATAAACCCTTCGCTCGAAAGTACATTCGCCAGCAATGCGAAACGATTTCTAGCAGATGAAGAATTGATGAATTTTGCTATTGATGCATTGGTCAAGCAATTTATTAAAATCGAACATAATCAAATCAAAATACGAAAAGACCTTCTTACTCCATTCACCAATCAAGCGGCAATTCTTTGGGAAATTGTTAAAGAATATAATTTTAATTTAGATCAGTGCGATAATATAATACAAAGTGCACATGGCCAACCGGGCAAACAATTTTTGAGCACAACTCATTCACTGATTATCGACCGAGCCGAATTGATCATCACTGAATTCCCTTCACCTAAAAAAGAATTTTTAATACGTGAGAATGATACTTTTATAGCAACAAAAGATTTTGATCTGACTATTCAACCTGGCGACTTAATAGAATTGAAAAGTAATTCTTTTCAAGCAAATTTAGATAAGGATAAAATCAAGTATCCGCTACTCTTACGGCAGTGGAGAAGAGGTGATTCTTTTCATCCGTTGGGTATGGTTCACGCGAAAAAGTTAAGCGACTTCTTAATTGATTTAAAGGTTTCTATGGCTGATAAAAATCAAGTTTGGGTGCTTGAATGTGACGGAAAGATTGCTTGGGTGGCAGGGCTTCGCATCGATGATCGCTTTAAAATTACCCCTCAAACAAAATCTG
>JANXRR010000414.1 GCA_025356795.1 Bacteroidia bacterium | reverse complement strand
TGTACTTCCAATACAGTGGGATCGAAAGACAAACTCAACATACGGTCGCTCTCTAACCAAAAAGCGGTTTCAAGATTGGCAGCTGGCAACGTTAAGTAATAGTTGGTGATATCGGTACTTGTGAAAGCGTTGTTCTCTCCGCCCACCAGTTGAAGTGGCTCATCATAACTGGGTATGTTGGCCGAGCCTCCAAACATTAAATGCTCAAAGAGATGAGCAAAACCTGTTTTTGTTGGTAACTCATCGCGTGAGCCGACATCGTACAAAATATTCATCACGGCAATTTGAACGGTGGGGTCTTCATGCACTAACACACGCAGGCCATTATCTAAAGTAAAGCATTGATAGGGAATCATAGGAAGGTCAAAAATAAGAAAGAGAAAAGTAAGAAAAGCTATTTATTTTTTGCTTTTACATCAACCTCTTTCATGAGGTCAGATCCGTACTTTCTGATAAGTTCAATTATAGGAATGGCTTTCATTCCTCGCGTGTATTTTACACCACGGATACACTTTGCGTGTCAAAATTGTTAAAAGATAAAGGGTAGAACCTTCCTTTTATAAAGCTTTTCGAGCTTAACTCTTGCCTTCGCATACACGAAAACAAATTTTAATTACTCGCAGATCATCGTACATTACCTTTCTATTTTAAGTACATAAGGCGTTAGTAGCCAACACTTAAATTTAAGGTATGAAAAACAAAAACTATTTTCTGTTATTGCTTGTCTTAATAGCCAGCGTTGGCCATACCCAAGCCCAGTATGCCTCATTTCCAGAAATTATTATTAATCTTTCTCTGCCCGATTATAGCAGCTTAAAGTTCGATGGAGGAATAAAAGAAATTAATGATACAGGAATAAGAGGAATTCTACTCTATCGATTAAATTCAACAGCGTATATAGCGTATGATAAAAACTGCTCATATCATCCTTATGATGCCGAATGCTCAACAGTAGAAGTCGATTTATCAAAGCTCTTTTTAAAAGATGCTTGTTGCCACTCAACATTTAATTTCTCCGATGGAATGCCTACCGGAGGTCCGGCATCAAGATCGTTGATTCGTTATAGGACTGAGCTTGTAGGCTCAGTCCTTACGATAACAGATGAGATAATAAATTGAGTTTAAGAGAAATAGTTGCTGCTATTGCCCGACTGAGTTTATCGAAGTCACTTTTTCTGTAGCAAGCTGTGATGCCTGCTGTAGATGAAGTAGATCAACAAGCCTACCAGCATCCAAACCACTGCTACTTTAATTGTAGTAGGGTCGAGTAATGCAATCATAGCGGAACAAACTAGAATGCCTAGGATAGGCACCAGCGGTACTAATGGAGTTTTAAATGCCCTAGGTAGTTCAGGACTTTTTACTCTCATGATCCAAACTCCAATACACACAAGAACAAATGCAAACAGAGTTCCTATACTGGTAAGGTCTCCGGCCATACTTCCTGGTACAAATCCGCCAAACAATCCTACAAAAACAAAAAGTATCATGTTAGATTTATAAGGCGTGCGGAATTCTGGATGAAGTTCTGCAAATATTTTTGGGATCAAGCCATCATTAGCCATAGAATAGAATACTCTTGATTGCCCAAACAACATAGCTAAGATCACAGATGAGAAGCCAGCCAAAATAGCAATGCTGATACCTTTCTCCAACCAACCAAAACCGGGCATATAAGTTTTAATGGCATATGCTACAGAAGCTTCCTTTCCAACTGTTTCAAATTCTGACCAATTGGCAATACCCGTTAACACATAGGAAAAGAGCACATAAAGAATGGTACAAATAACAAGCGATCCTAGAATTCCTAACGGCATATCTTTTTTTGGATTCTTAGCCTCTTGTGCGGCTGTTGAAACAGCATCAAATCCTATAAAGGCGAAGAAAACAATCCCAGCTCCTCCGAGTACTCCAGTCCACCCCCATTCTCTCAAGCTCTCATGGCCTGGTGTTCCTTCCGGGATAATATAAGGTGTATAATTATCAGGATTGATGTAGCTCCAACCGAATGCAATAAACACTAATACAATCGCTACTTTAATGAACACAATTACTGCATTTAGTTTGGCGGATTCAGAAGTGCCTTTGATCAGCACAAGTGTGATAATACTTAAAATTAAAAGTGCGGGAAGGTTAACCAACCCTTGTGAAACAAGAACATCACTACTTAACATTTCG
>JANXRR010000385.1 GCA_025356795.1 Bacteroidia bacterium | reverse complement strand
TTTAAGGTATTCAGTATTTTTGAATGGTCGATGGTTTGGATATTTTCACCTTATTCTGTAATTGTATGGAGAGCACACTTTTGTCTAACATATTTCCTTCTGGCAATGGATTATACGAAGCGATACGATTTAGAATGCATGATTCAACAGAAGAAAAAAGTAAAACCAGGGCTACATTAACGCAGAATCTTTTCAGCTTTCTTAGGGAGGGTTTTAAGACTGTTTCCTATGCAGATAAACATGTCCTTATTGATAATTCTCAATTTTTATTGTTATCCGCTGGCAATTGTTTAATGACCGAAAGAATTGCCCCAGAAGCAGGCGCTTACAGAAGTACTATGCTGTTTTTTGACAATGCCATGCTCTCCGATTTTTTTCTAAAATATTCGCATCTTCTACCGCCTGTTAATCAGCAGCAATTGCACGAAGAGGCTTTTATTGTTTTTATAGCCTTGGTTCGTGTCCTCACGAAACGAGCTAAAACTCCTCCCTCAAGTCTTTTATAAAATTAAATTCCTTAACGCCCATCATATAAAATTTGGCAGTTGAAAATGGGTAGTCGCAAGGGTCGCTTACAAGTTTCCAATGTGCTTGCGCTGGATTATAGTGTAGATAGTTTAGTTTTTGATAAGCCACCTTTTGGGTGAATAAACTAACCGCCAATGAATCCCTTTGCCAAAACTCGAACGCTTTATTTTGTGCATCAACAGCGTATTGAAAGAGTTCTCCGTGCATTCCGAGTTTTAGTTTCTTCTTAAATTCATGTGCCGTGTATTTTAAAAATGATGCTTGGGCGGTTTCCTTTCCGTTATAGTCATTTATTCTCCAAATCAAATGGATATGGTTGGGCATGATTACGAAAGCAAAGACATCAATTTTGCCCCTAGAACTTAACTCTGCCAACGATCTTAAAATCACATTTTTGTATTCATCTTTTTGTAATAAATGTTGCCATTTGTTGATGGTAGCAGTCCAAAAGTAAATTTTACCAATTTCGATATATGAATTTCTGCGTTGTTTGAAAATATCATCTTCCATGGGCAGCAGCTAATAAACAAATATAGCAATAGAGCTTGTTTCGTGGGGACACGAACCAAGGCTGCAGCAGCTAATAAACAAATATGCTAGAGCTTGTTTCGTGGGGACACGAACCAAGGCTTGGGGACCTTAATATCGTTGTATACATTTTCCATCAATTGTCTACAAGTTTTTTGAAATTCATCGCAACTTTCCCTCAATTCCAGACCCTAAAAGCCCCTTCTCGCCCGACTTACCTCAAATTTCGACTTTCAATCTCGCTTTTTGCCCGACTTTCTCTTAAATCATCCGACTTTCTCCGATTTTAGACCATCGTGGTCTTATTTTATCCGATTTTCTTCGAATTGAAACCACCATCAATATAATATATCGAATTTTCTCGTGTAACATCCGATTTACTATGCTAAGTATTAAATTTAAGTGGTGAACAGAATTTTATACTGTTCTAAAAAAACAGCCCTCAGTTAAATAAGGGCTGTTTTGTAGTATGTAAAATGCCTTGAACCTATTTGGGCTGTGGTACTTTGGTGATGGCACTAGCTTTGACCCGGCCAGGAAAGCGCTTGGCCAGGTCTTCATAAATGGCCTTGGCCTTAGCCTCCCCTGCATCGGCAGCAGCTTTCACGCTTTTGTAATAAATTAAAGCGGCCGCAAACGAGTCGTTTGCTGTTAACGAAAACAAGTCGTCAATCATCCTGACCACCGGCATAGCCGATTTGGACATGCTGTCTAGGCTCTCTAACGCAGCTTTGTCGCGCAAAAATTCGGGCACATCCATAAAGCCCGGCACATATTCAGGGGCCGAGCCAGTGTAGCCTTTTACTTTGTCTACAAACGGGATTGTTTTATCGCCCACTTTCAAGAGCGAACCTTGCTCATCGTCTGCCACATTCACGGTGAACGGATCGAGGAGCGCTGCAATTTCGTTAAACTTGGAGATCACGGCATTTTGCACATCTGCGGGGATTTCGATAGAAATAGTGTTTTCCATAAAAGTAACGGGTTGGTTAGTTAATAAAATGACTAGAATAGCCCTTGCGAAGGAGCGTTATAACGAAGTTAACGTATAGACAGTAAACTTGCAAGTGTTAACAGAAAAATAACGGAAGTACGGGCATGGGTAGGGTCAACCCAAGGCCAAGGGTCAGGCATTTAGGTTAGCAGTACTTTTGCCGTGTCAGGTGTTATCACGTGACACCACTCCATTGAAAAGCCCACTCATACAAGGCTGTCAGGTGATAACACCTGACAGGGCGGAAAAAAAATAAGGGTATTTGTTGAAGAATTAAATGAAAAGTGGCGCTACTATCAAAGTTATTCCCTAGTCATTCAATCCCTTTCCATTATGAATTTGCTGCATCGATTTTTCAA
>JANXRR010000368.1 GCA_025356795.1 Bacteroidia bacterium | reverse complement strand
TGCTATTTATTGTTCATAATTAACTTTTTGTATGAAAAGAATTTTACTAGTAAGTGCTTGCTTTCTTGCGGTTGGATGGCTGCGCGCACAGACAATAACCGATGGACTCATGATGCCCAAAAATACTTTTTGTACAGGCGTTTTGATTGGTCAAGATCAATGGAAAAACTATTGGGAAGCCGGGCTTAAACGTGACAATCAAAACATTGGCACACTGACTACCCAAAGCATTACCTACATGGGTGCGTATGGCCTCACCAATAAAATTAACATAATGGCCATTTTGCCTTATATCAGTACAAAAGCTAATGGAGGAACATTGAAAGGAATGTCAGGCATACAAGATTTAACGCTTGCTGCCAAGTACAATATACTTGCTCAGGAAATTGGAAAAGATAAATTCAAAGTCTTTGCAACAGGTGCATTGACTACTCCACTCACTAACTACACCCCTGATTTTCTTCCATTGTCAATCGGCCTCCATTCTACCAATATTTCAGGAAGGCTTACGGCCAATTACAACATCAACCACTCTTGGTATTTTAATGGCTCTGCTGCTTACACATGGAGGAGCAATGTATCGCTAGATAGGCCATCGTACTATACGGATGGTCAATTGTATCTTACCAATAAAGTGCAAATGTATGATGTGTTTGATTTTATAGTCGATGCAGGCTATCATAAAAATGCGTTGCAAGCAGAAGTCTATTTTACTATGCAAAATACCTTGGGTGGAGGTGATATCCGCAGACAAGATATGCCCTTTGTGTCAAATAAAATGAATGCGTCTAAGATTGGCGCATTGGTGTTTTATTATTTGCCATGGCCCGCTAATCTTGCTTTTCGTGCTACCGGAAGTTATGTTGTTGCCGGTCGCAATGTGGGTCAGTCAACATCAATCATGGCTGGTTTTATGTACACATTCTATTTTAAGAAAGATCAAGAAAGGACATTGGAGAGATGAGTACCACGATTAAAAAATTGAATTCAACATTAAAATATATTAAAAATGAAATCATATAAGTTTTCAATAGCGATTATTTCCTTAACACTCATTCAAATGAGTGCGAGTTGCACTAAAGATGTTTCTTCAACAGAAATACTAACGCCCTTAAAACCGATGAGCATGGATGCCAACGCAGGCACATGGAAAATGATTTTTATGACAAGTGCCACCCAGGTTGCCCTTGCTGTTCCGCTCGACCCTAGCACAGATGCTTACAAAGCTGAACTTGCCGCTATAAAAACGGCTCAGGCTAATCTCACAAGTTCACAACAGGCTGTAATTGATTTTTGGAGTGTGGGTGGTGTACTTCGTTGGAATCAACTTTTTCGTGAGTTGGTGGCCAAGTATAATTTAGCGCCCGCTCCGTTAGCCGATGGCTCTTATATTTCCCCTACTTCCGAGAATCCATTTGCCGATCCTCAGTTTCCATTTTCAAATCCTCCGTATGCGGCAAGGGCTTACAGCTATTTGAGTGTAGCTCAAGCCGATGCAATGAAAGCCACTTGGTACTATAAATATTTATATAAGCGTGATGCACCTTACACCATTGATGCCAGTGTTCAAGCATTGGTTCCTAAAACAGATTTGCCTGCTTATCCATCTGAAGATGCCGTGTTATCAGGTGTTACAGCAGAGATATTGAAAGCCTTGTTTCCTGCGGCACTTGAGTTTATCACGTTGAAAGCAGGCGAACAAAGGAATGCTGCATTATGGTCAGGCAAAGCATCTACCACCGACATTTCTGCAGGCTTGGCAATGGGCAAATCCATTGCCTCATTGTTTACAGCTCGTGCCGCAGGTGATGGTATGGGCGCATCCATAGGCACAAAAACAGACTGGCAAGCTTTGGCAGATAATACCACGGCTAAAGGCCAAATTCCGTGGATCAGTCTTGAATCTCCAGTACGGCCTCCCATGCTTCCTAAATTTGGAGCGGTGAAGGCGTGGATGATGACTCCTGCTAATATTATCAGTGAACGTCCCGCAGCACCACCTTCTACCTCTTCTGCTGAGATGCAAGCCCAAGTTGCCGAAGTGAAATCGTTT
>JANXRR010000349.1 GCA_025356795.1 Bacteroidia bacterium | reverse complement strand
AGCAGTAGTAGCAGAAGCGTGTAAATGATTGCAAATGAGTGGGAATGAGTGATTCGCATGGATGATACAGACCTTACTTACGATTCCGCAGGAGGCGGTTTCTTGTTGGTTGTTCCGTGGCCTGTAGATCCGATACGAGGTTATTCCTGGCTTCTGCCAATTTGAAGTAGAATCAATCTTTACAAATTGAGCGTAATTCTTATTTATTGAAATGAAAGGTACGAGTAAAAAAAGTAATGATTTGAATAAGGATAATTTCATGAGCTAAGGTTTATTGCTCAAAAATATTAATAAACCTTAAAAGAATAAGCCCTAAAAACTGTTTAATCTGATTTCGTCAAGAGCAGATTCTGTAAGTGGCTTGGTAATAAATTTTATTACGTGATTATTATTGACGATTTTATCAATATCCCTTTTATTATCTGAACTGGAGAGAATAATGATTTTACTTTTGTTTTTTACCAGTTCGTTAAATTTGTCGAATTCATATAGAAAAACGAAACCATCAACTATGGGCATATTAATATCCAAAAATATGATATTTGGAAGTTGCTCAACGTTATTTTGATTTTCACGAAGATAATCTAACGCACTTTTTCCAGAATTTTTTACCTCAACTCGCTTCGAAAACTTTGTAATTTCAATAATTCTTTTGCTGATAAAATTGTCAGTATCATTATCATCTACCAACATCACAAGGTCAGTGGTCTTTATTAATGTATCCATCAGCATTTAGTCTTTTCTCTTCTTTTAATGAAAGTACGCAAAATTATTCCTTTTTTCTACAAAATTGTACTTGCTAATGAATACAATAAGTAACCGTGTAATGAATCCGCAAAAAAATGGCAAAACTGATTTCTATTTTGAATGGATTTGTAGCCGTTCTCCTGGTGATAACGTAAAGTCTTTCTTATTGTTCCATTCCATCAGATTCCGAATGGTTACTCCATATTGGCGGGCAATGCTGTAAAGTGTGTCACTTGATTTTACATCATGAAAATCGATAGATTGATTTTTTTCTGAAGTATCAATGGTTGAAATTAGGCTTTTTAAATCCTTCAAACATAAAATCTGACCTAACTTTAAAGGATCGTTGATGTTTAAACTATTCCATTTTAATAAGTCAGTAATTTTAAGGTTGTAAAGGGAAGCAATTGAATACAATGTTTCTCCCTTTATTACGCTGTGAGTTTCAGTAGTTGAAGGCACTTGTTCAATTTCTGGATGAAAAATTGCATTTACAGAGTCTTTTTTCAATACCAGTTGAATTGCTTGCACTTCATTTGCTTTCTCACCTATTGCTTTTACATCCCAATCAAAAGTGTTATCATTATCCAGCAAAACAATTTCTGAAGGATGGGCCACAGAAGGTAATGGCAAAGTTTCCCTTTGAGGGTTGAGGAAAATAAAATCATTAACTACCAAAAAGTTGGGATCAACTTGATTATTGTACTTTTTGAGTTTCTTGAATTTCACTCCATACTGCTGGCTTATGCTCCACAAATCATCTCCATTTTTCACTTTGTGGGAATCTGTTAAGGACGTATTTTTTTTCTTATCCAACAAAAAATATGTATTCTGCTTTATAGGTTTGGAAGATTCCATTTCATTAAAATCCATAAAATCATTTAGCGGAATTTTACCCCGCTCGGCTAATTGAGCTATGCTTTCGTCTTTGTGCGATAAAATGGCGGCAATTCCATTAATAAAAAAGATTGAATCGGCCTTTTTTTCTGATTGGGCTACAGGTGCTATTTTATTTTTTGATGGGGGAAGAATCAATCTATTAAAATCTCCGTTCAATTTTCCGGCCGGAACAATTACTGTGTACTCTCTGTCATTAGGGATTAATTCAGCTTTCAACCATTTGTTATAATCTTTTAGGACAGTTTCTTCAACGGACAATTCCTTGGCAATATCCTTTAATGATTTTTGAACTGAATTTTTGAATGGAATCAATTTCATTTCCGATTCGCCATTGAGACTATTTTCAAAGGCTATTTTATGAGCTAAAAAACGTTTCACATACCAGTAGGTCTCCGATGTTACTTCCATTTTTTCTGCTCCATTTTGCAAATCACTAATTGCTTTCTTCACACCACCAGCTCCCATTTGGTAGGATTGTAATGTATATATCCAATTATTGAATTGTAAATTATTTTTAGCTAGATATTTTGCCGCACCATGCGTGGCAGAAACCACATTCATTCGTTCATCGATAAGCTCATCTACTCGAAGGCCCATTTCCATGGCTGTAAAATCTTTGAACTGCCAAAAGCCCACTGCATTTGAAGAAGAAACTGCATCTGCAACAAGCGAACTTTCTTGCAAGGCTAAAAATTTGAAATCGCCTGGCACCCCTTCTTCTTCAAAAATTTTCTCAATAATTGGGAAATACATTTTAGCGCGGTCTGTCTTTACAGAAAAATAACCAGCGTGTTGTGTTAATAGATTTACATCTTTTTGAATTTCCTTTTTCGCATCGTCACGAATAGTTAAGCTAATGCCTGCAAATTGAATTTGATCAGGTACTTCTGGAGTTTGTGCGTTCAACGAAGCAGCTCCAATAATTAAAACAAAGGCTGCAAAAAAATTCATTGCCGTAAAATTATAAAAATTGAGTCACTTAGTTCTGAAAATTAAATTTTCCTGATAATTGTTATTCCATCACGAATGGGCAACAAAACATTTTCAACTCGTGGATCTTCATTTACCTTTTTATTGAACTCAACAATAGCTCGAGTATCTTTGTCTGGCTGTGCATCCAACACTTTGCCGCTCCATAAAACATTGTCAGCAATTATAAAGCCACCTTGCAAAACCCTGTCAATTACAAGATCAAAGTACCTTCCGTAATTCTCTTTATCTGCATCTATAAACACTAAATCAAAAGAATCTTGTAACAGGGGTATTAAGTTAACCGCATTTCCAATAACGTAATCAATGCCTTCAATTGCTGATTCCTTAAAATAACTCCTAACTCTTTTTTCTAACTCCTCATTTTTATCAATGGTTGTTAATTTACCTGAAGCCTGAAGCCCTTCGGCCAAGCATAGCGTTGCATACCCTGTGTAGGTTCCTATTTCAAGAATTTTTTTTGGCCTGATCATCTTACTGATCAT
>JANXRR010000363.1 GCA_025356795.1 Bacteroidia bacterium | reverse complement strand
TCATTTCTAGAAACAGAAAAAATTGATGCTCGTTATGTGCGGTGCTTATTGAAATGGGGATTTCAATTGAAACTAACACCCGATGATATTTTACATCCAAAAAAAGAATTGGAGAGCATACAATTTATAAATCCTACCAACAAAGTTGATCGGCTAGAAGCCATTTTTCATCTGGTTCAAATGATTTATCTTGACCAAACCGTTGAAGACGTGGAATTAGAACTTGCTGGAATTTATGCTGAACGATTAGGGTTTAAAAAAGAAGTAGTAGCCGATTTATTTAAATCTATTTCAACCGAAAGCACAGATAATTATACTTCTTCTAATGTAAGAAAAGAAGTCATAGATTTTTTAAACCTCAACGAAGCGTAGAGCAAACCTTAATTAAGAGCAAACCTTAATTATAAGTTAACATGATTTTATATCGTACAACTTAATCTTTGCGTTACTTTCAGTCGAATCCATGATTGAATGATTAAACTAAATACAATCGGCAGAAGGCTATTCTTAGCTTTTGGTATTTTATTCTTAAACATTGTCTTAATCTCCTTTTTAGGGATTTTCTTTATTAGGACCAATAAAAAATTAGATGCTATTCCACAACACGCAGAGGCCTTGCGAACCAACATCATTCAACTTTTTAAATCAGATTTAGATTTTTTGAGGTTCGCTCCTATCGATAAGAATTTTTATAAAAACGGAGCCACCGTTAACTGGGGAACGCCCGATCATTTTCATCATTATCAAACTCGCGACAGTGTCTTTTTAAGGTTAAGAAATGCAAGCCAATCTCTTTTTACCGAATTGGCAAAAGAAAAGATGATGATTTCAGATCATGAAGGAAAAATAAATTCTCTTTTAAACCAGTATAATAAAACGTTTTTGGCCATCACAAAAAAACTAACACAACGAGGCTTTAAAGATTTTGGCCTCGAAGGAACCATGCGGAATTATGCCCATCAATTAGAAACAAATTCTTCCATTTCTCTTGATAAAATTTTAACCCTGCGAAGACATGAAAAAGATTTTTTTCTGAGAAAAGAAAAAGTTTATATCGAAAATTTACATGCGCTTGTAATTGAAATTGTGAAGGGATTACCCCCTACCAAAAACCAACCCGCTATTACCCTTAAAAAATACCAAGAGGCTTTCAATCAGCTTACACTTTTAGAGCAGCAGATTGGCCTTTCTCCCAATGAAGGATTGATTGGTGACCTCAATTCATTTACCCTTCAATTAGAAAAAGAATTAGGAGACATTGCCACATTTTCAGAAATAAAAGCAGAGCAAGTTGAGCAAGAATCTTTTACCATGGTGGTATTGATCGGGGTTCTATCTATTCTTATTTCTTCTATAGCAACCTATTTTACTGCAAGAAAGCTAACACGCCCCATCAAAAATTTATCATCGGCCATGAGTCAGTTTGTGATCAATAATGAAAATCTATCAACAGAAATAAATAAATATAATTTGACTGAAGAGATTGAAACTTTATATGATTCGTTCAACTCTCTTCGCACCGAATTGAAAAAACAATTCGAAGAAATCAACCAAAAATCGTTGTTGCTTAGTAATCAAAACCAAGAACTAAAGATGTTGAATGAAGACTTGGACAGGTTCATTTACAGCGCAGCACATGATTTAAAGTCGCCATTAACCTCGCTACTTGGCCTTATCAATATTGCCGAAGTGGATTTAGCTACAGCTGGCAAACAGCACTATTTTAAGATGATGAAAAGCAGTGTGGTAAAACTTGAAAGCTTCATTAAAGATATAACCGACTATGCGCGCAACAAGCGCCAAAACTTGAATATTGAAAAAATAGCCTTAGAAGATACCATCGACACTATTCTTTCTGATTTAAATTTTCTTCCCAATTTTGAACGGATCAATCAATACGTTGAAGTAAAGGGGGACGTATTTTATTCTGATAAAACGAGAATTGAAATTGTCTTGAAAAATTTATTGTCCAACGCCATACGATATGCTGATCCTTCAAAGGAAAATTGTTTTTTGTATATCAAAACAGTGGTAACCAATAATTATCTGTCGCTTGTGATGGAAGACAATGGTATAGGAATTGGCAAAGAACACTTGCCTAAAATTTTCGATATGTTTTATCGGGCGAGCGAAGATTCAAAGGGGACAGGACTTGGTTTATTCTTAGTGCGTGAATCTGTGAAAATGCTTCGCGGAAATATCTCTGTCAATTCCCGATTGGGCGAAGGCACTGTCTTTCGATTAAAATTGCCCAACCTTCACAAGTACAACAATGAAATGCCTGAAAGTAACCCTTTCGAATTGAATTTGGAATTAGAAAAAATTCACTAGCTTTTATCTAACAGTATCACGGTTCATT
>JANXRR010000356.1 GCA_025356795.1 Bacteroidia bacterium | reverse complement strand
GTGCTGTTCTTTAAAAGTATCATGGTAGCCCTTATCCCAATAAATAAATGTGCCGGGACTACATACTACATTCTTCCTTTTCGCATGAATGGGAAAAGTAGTTGTGCCACCTACAACAAGGATTGGTTCATTTAACCCAGAAGCCATCAAGTCTTTTTGCATTGCCAGGACAGGCTCAAAACCAGCATTACATTTCTGAGTTCGTATCTGCAAATCTTCATCACGTAAGTGTCCATCATAGGCATGAAGACCAACTGCAATAATTCCCTCTAACGTTTGACATTTTTTATAAAGTGCTTCTGCACTTACACCTGGTTTTATTCCCGTTCGATCCATACCGATATTCAAGTCGATATAAACCTCTAGCCGATAATTAATTTTCTTGAATACATTATCTAGGTGATCAGCAATTTCATTATTATCTATTAGACAAGAAAAAGTAGTGTTAGGAAATTGTTTTACTAATGCTACTAATCTTTCTAATTTTGGTCCTAAAGGTTGATAGGCGAGCAGCACATCAGCAGCACCAGCAGCACTTAGCATTTCAGCTTCTGCAATAGTAGCACATTTGAATTGTGTGAATCCGGCCTCCATTAAAATCCTTGTCACTTCAGCAGATTTGTGAGTTTTAACATGAGGTCTAATTCTGCTCATGTCAGGAAGTATCCTTGTTAGAATTTCGATGTTTTTTTTAACTCTGTCCGGATAAACGACCAGAGCGGGAGAATCAACTTCATCGATATTGGAAATATTAAACCAATTCATGCGTAATAAATTATAGCTGAAGCTGAAACATTGCCTCTATCTCTACTGGAATGTTATCAGGCAAAGATCCCATGCCAACAGCACTTCTTACCCCAACTCCATTATCACTTCCCCAAATTTCTGCAAACAATTCGCTGCATCCATTAATCACAAAAGGGTGTCTTCCAAAATTAGCAGCAGCGTTAACCATGCCTAAAATTTTTATCACTCTCTTTATTTTATTGAAACTTCCTAGGTTGGCTTTTATGGTTGCCAACATAGCTAACCCAACTTGCCGAGCGGCCAGCTTTGCTTCATCTTCATTTAAATCAACTCCTACCTTACCAATTATCAAACTTCCATCTTCTTTTACTGTTCCATGGCCAGAAAGAAAAACATAACTTCCATCAATTAAAAATGGTTTGTAAACACCTAATGGCTTAGGAGGGGGTGGAAGGGTTAGTCCGAGTTTTTCAAATCTCTCATCAGGGTTCATTGTTGATACTGTTATTGATTATATAAATAGTTGTAAGAGCAATACACCTATTAGCCCGCATACTGAAATAATTGTTTCCATGAGCGACCAAGATAGGAAGGTGTCTTTCATACTAAGGTTAAAATATTCCTTAAAGAGCCAAAAACCGGAGTCATTTACATGAGAAAACATAAGGCTTCCTGCCCCTACTGCCAGTACCATTAGGTTGGGGTTTGCATGAGAGATTATTAGTGTAGGAGCTACAATTCCAGCGGCCGTTATACCTGCTACCGTGGCAGAGCCAATACTTACGCGAATTACCGCAGCAATAAACCAACCTAGTACAAGTGGATTAACGTTAATATTTTGTAATGAGATAGCAATTTCGTTACTCACTCCGCTATCTACAAGAATTTCCTTTAGGGCACCACCTCCTGCAACAATGAGTAATATTAATGAAATATCTTTTACAGCATCGCCATAAATGACGGTAAGTCTAGAAGGGGATATTTTGCGTTTTATGCCCAAGGTAAAGCTTGCAAAGAGTAAAGAAACCAGCATAACAATATCAGGATCGCCTATGAACACAAGGGTCTTTTTCAGACTTCCTTCCGCCAATAGGGGTTGAAGCAAGGTTGTTGTTGCTAATAAAATTACTGGCAGTAAAGCTGAAATCAATGAATTAAAAAGACTGGGTAATTGGTCATCGGAAAGAGTGGATGGTTTAAAAGTATCCAATGGTTTTGAGTTGATTTTTTTTAACGTGCTGCCGAAAATTGGCCCTGCTAAAATAACGGTGGGAATGGCAATCATAAGGCCATACAGTAGCGTTTTACCAATGTCGGCATGAAACTGACCCACCAACGCTGTTGGTGATGGATGTGGAGGCAAGAAGCCGTGTGTAACTGAAAGAGACGCTAGCATTGATATTCCCAGAAAAACTACTGGTAATTTATTTTGATAGGCAACTACAAAAACTAACGGAACAATCAACACGAAACCCACACTGTAAAAAAGTGGTATTCCCACAACAAAACCCGTAAGGAGCAGTGCCCATTGAATATATCGGACACCAAAAATTTTCATTAACCCCGAAGTGATTTGCTGAGCTGCTCCACTTTCGGCTACAAGTTTTCCAAGCATAGCACCAGTAACTATAATGATTAGTAAGGAACCAAGCAGATGCCCCATTCCATTGCGAACTGAAGTGATAATATGGATGAGGTCCATACCTAGAAATATTCCGGCTACAATGGAGGTAATAAGAAAAGAAAGAAAAGTATGAACCTTAAATTTTGATATCAAAACGATAAGGAAAAGTATACATACAGAAATGATGATGATGGGCATCGGGTTTTAAGCTGAGGTGAAGGTAAGAATTGGTTTGGATTATTTTACTTGAAAAAGTAAAAAGGATTCTATCCCTTTAAATGATTACCCGCTAGTGCAGATATAAAAATAGGATTGTAAGGATAAATTTCAGTAGTCTGTATCCAATCCTAGTCTTTCTTTCAATTCTAAAAGAATTGGATTCTTCTCCGCTAGGTAATCGAACTTTTCTTTACTAGTATATGCCACTCGCTTTGTTTCAATTTCTTGCAACACTCCAAACACATTGATATTACTGTTGTTTAATCGATCACGTAAGTAGGCCGTTAATTGTGTGCGAATGCTTTGCAGCATAGGTTCTTCTACAGGATTGGTTAATGAAATTGTGATTTTGGTTTCAACCAATTCAAAGCCGCGCTTTAACAAATTATATTCCCCCAGTTGGGATTTCTTTAGCTCTGTGAAATCATCCCACACTTTTTCAACATCTTTTAGACTTAAGGCTGTATTATTTTTTTTAACTCCAACAGGTTTTTCATCGGCAATTTTTTCTGCTTCTCTGATAGGTGCTTTTAAGATGTTGTTAAGATCGAATGTGGATTTAGGCCGTGAGTTTTCTTTTGCAACTGTCGATTGAACCGGTGGAACCGTGGCTGCCACCGAACTCTCAAGTTTTACTTGTGGTGGTTCTATATTCTCACTTTTGACGGGAGATTCTAATTCAATTTTTTTTTTAATCCCTCTTGATCAAGAGCAGTGTCGGAGGCTTTCAAAACCGAATTTACATGAGCCATTTTCATCAATGCTAACTCAACGGAAAGTCGTTGATTTTTACTGGCCTTATAATAAATATCGCATTGATTTGAAATGTTAAGCCACGATAATAATAGCGATGAGGATGCCGCACTTGCTTGTTCTTGGTATTTCTTCTTTGTGGTTTCTGGTACTTCCATCAAACTGATGGTGCGTGCATCTTGCGATACCATCAGATTACGAAAGTGCTCACTCAATCCAGAAATAAAATTATGACCATCGAAACCTTTGCGTATAATTTCATCTAGCAAAAGGAGAGGCTCTGTCACTTTTTCTTCCAACAATCCATCGGTTATTTTAAAGTAGTAGTCATAATCAAGTATATGCAGATTATTCAGTACATCTTTAAAAGTTACTTGTGAACCAGACGAGAAAGTGACCATTAGGTCGAAGATGGAAAGGCCATCGCGCAAAGCGCCATCTGCTTTCTGTGCAATCAAGTGCAATGCCTCCTCCTCTACTTTGATGGATTCACGGTCGGCTACTTTCTTGAGTTGCTTTGCAATGTCAGAAACCTGAATTCTATTGAAATCGAAAATCTGACAACGCGAAAGAATGGTTGGAATAACTTTATGCTTTTCGGTGGTTGCCAAAATAAATATGGCATAGGATGGCGGCTCTTCCAAAGTCTTCAAAAAAGCATTGAAGGCGGAGTTGGAAAGCATGTGAACCTCGTCAATAATATAGACTTTATATTTTCCTAATTGGGGAGGGTAGCGAACTTGATCAATCAGATTTCGTATGTCTTCTACGGAGTTATTAGAAGCGGCATCTAATTCAAAAATATTAAGTGAATTGACTTCTACCCTTTCCTCGAAGCCATTGATCATACGGGCCACAATCCGAGCACAAGTAGTTTTTCCTACTCCACGTGGGCCACAGAAAAGAAGTGCCTGAGCAAGTTTATTATTGTCGATGGCATTTTTTAGTGTGGTGGTAATATGTTCTTGCCCAACCACTTCCTCAAAACCGAGTGGCCTATATTTACGAGCAGAAACAACGAAGCTTTCCATTTAGCGCAAGATAATCTGGATGATGGATTTTTGGTGCTTTAATGAACTATTTTTTCATTAAACTATTTAAGTTTCGGATACGATGCTCAATTCTATTGCATAAACATATAAATTTTATTTATCATCCTTTAACGATGCTAGGAAACTTACTACATCACGAATTTCCTTTTTAGTAAGTAGCAATCGCATGGGTGGCATACTTGATGCCGCACTTGTACGCTTCACTATGGATATGTTCATAATTAATGTGTCAGGTTTATCTCCAATTTTTACTAACAACCCTGTAGGCTTTTCTTGCTGAAGTATGCCGTTAATTTTTTTTCCGTTTCTCAATTCTAAAGAAACAGTGCCAAAGCCAGGAGCAATGCTAGCACTAGGATCAATGAGCGATTGCAAAATTTGTTCGCGGGTTAATCGCGAAGCAACTCCGTTTAATCGCGGACCAGCATTACCACCATAGTCTCCGAGCGAATGGCAACGAACACATTGTGCCTTTTGGCTACCATAAAAAATTCCTGCACCACGATTGGCATCGCCACCCAACAAGCTTCCTTCGTAAGCTGCCTTTAAGGAGTCGGGTGAGAGTTTCTTGTTATCATTTTTATACCGAGTTATTAAGGGCGCAAAATGAGTGCTATCAATTGCTTCTGCCAATTCAAGATATGTTTCCCGAGGGAGTTTTCCGGCTTCCATAGTGGCTAACAATTTTTCTAGCGTGGTTTTTGAATTTTCCAAAGGTAAACTTCCGAGGGTAATAATAGCGGCTTGTTTCTCTTCAACAGTGCGAGTGCTAATTACATCATCCAATAATTTAACCATCAAATCTTTTGAAAGATTCATTTTTGCTAATAGATCCAGACCCGTTACCCTCACACTTTTTTCTTTATCTGAAAGTGCTTGTGTAATTGCTTCACCAATTTGTTTATCATTCAACAATGCCAATGATTTTAAACTCTCCGTTCTAACTTCGGCTTGCGAATCATTTTTTAAAAGGAAAAAAAGTATTTTTGACCCTTTGTCCATTTGCAGTTTACCAATTGCTTTGATTGCGTTAACCCTGATAACGGTTTCCTTGTTGGTTGCAAGCTTTATCAATTTATCTTCAGATTTGTTCATTACAATTGCGAGCTCTCTATTAATTACACCTCTGTATCTTCCATCTACACGGTCAAGCACCGAAGGTTTGGCCCACGTGCTTATTGCGGCAATAGCCTCTGCTCTCATCGCTAGCGGACTCCCCTCATGCGTTGAATAATCGATCAGGTTTTGTATGGCCTTGTCTGAGCCAACACGCAGGTTTGCATTGATGGTTCTTCTAATAAGTGCTTCATTTTTGAAACGATAATCCATGAGCGCATCGCCCAGTGCAGGCAAAGCATCAACAATAGAAAGATCATCGTTAATACCTCGCGCTGCCTCTGTAACAATGTATTCATCAGCATCTTTCAGAAAATTAGCTATCCCTCTGTTACTCATTCGTCTCAAGGCAACCACAGCTGCAATCCGTAAGGCACGAGAAGGATCAATTGATAAGGCCGTTAAAGATTCTGATTTCCCTATTCTAGCCAACGCTAAGCTTCCCGCATGACGGATGTAAGCATCTTCATCATTGTTGTTTCTAAGCAACTCAATAATAGGGTTAAGCGCTGGCTCATACGCAATTCTTCCAAGTGCTTCAGCTGCAAAAAAACGAGCCCTACTAAATTCATCTTTCAATAATGGAATCAAGGCTTCCCCAGCTTCTTTGTAACGTACATCTCCAATCCACTTGGCGGCTTGTGCCCGTATTTCAGGGTCACTGTCTTTTAACAAAGGAAGGAGAAGAGCGGCATGTTTCAATTCTTTGCGAGCCATCTGACTAATACCCCAGATGGCATTTACACGCGCTAGTTGATTTTCTTTTTGCTCACTATTTTCTTTAAAAACAGCAAGGCCTTTGTCGCCCCTGGTGGCCAATTCAAACTGTGCTTTTTGGCGCACTCGCATGTCACTGTTTTTCATTAAGTCTCTCAACTGATTTTCATCGTATTTTTTCAAATCAGCGCTTAATATTTTTTGTGTTTGCTTTCGCTCTTCAGATTTATCTTCAGCTACATCCAGCTTCCACACACGTCCATAATCTTTTGTATTCCATCCTTCAATCCAATCTGCTAGATACAAGGCTCCATCGGGTCCAAAGTCGATGCCTGTAGCAAGTACTCCACTTAAGATCATGTTGGTTTCACCCAATTCAAAGGTGGCGCCTTTTGGTTTTAACTTAAATGAATGAATACCCGAACGCGATGGATTGCCTACAAACTCAACTACGAAGAAAGTATTTTTCCATGCTGGGCTTAGGGCCGTGCCTGGATTGTACAACATGCCTGTGGGGCCGTTCACAAAGTTTTTGATGGTAGGTGTTATGTAGGCTGCTTGCCCGTCAAAGCGTGGCATAAATAATTTTTCATCCATCCAAACCTTATACGTATTGTTATTTGGATCTCGATACTTACCAAACTGCCAATTGGTTCGCCAACCAATATCAGCACCATTAACAACATACACGAGCCGTTCACTTTCACCCGCATGGTCGCCATCATTATCCTCACTTATCAAGTTTCCATATTCATCAAATACAAATTCATGCGTGTTGCGATTGCCATATGCGAACACTTCAAAGTCGCTGCCATCTGGATTAGCCCGTACGATTACACCACTGTTAGGATGTTCCCATTTCTTTCCGTCAGGACCTGTTCCATTAAAACCAATATCGCCAATCTGCCAATAAATTTTTCCTTCAGGGCCAACTTCAACACCTGACATGCCGTGGCCTCCAAAACCGATGTGAATTCCATAACCATTAGAGATTGACGTTTTCTCATCAATCAAGCCATCACCATTAGAATCTTTCAACCTCCACATATCAGGGCCTATATCAACAAATAAATCATTGCCCTGTTTTAAAATCCCTCCTGCTGCATCGGTTACTTCATCATGGAAGTCTTCCATAATCAGTTGAGATTGATCTGCCACACCATCGCCATTGGTGTCTTCCAATTTGTAGATGTTTTCTTTTTCAACAGTTAAATCTTTCCAATCGTGTGAGCCATCGCCATTCACATCAGTAAGCCATTGATTTTTTTCACTATTTTCGGGCGACAGTTTTCGGTGCAAAAAAGCACGTTTGTCATCAATTGTTTGCAACTGAATAGATTCTATTTCCCAATCTTGATGACCACGAATATCAAACTCGGAATTCTTTTGCCGATTGGTTCTTGTATAATATAATTTTCCATCATCATCAATATCAATAGATACTGGATCGGCAACTAACGAATCTACTCCCCAGATGCTAAGTGTAAGACCTTTGGCAAGTATTGGCGTAACAGTAGCCTCAATAGCCCTCGCCATTTCAACCGCCTTTGTTGGGTCAAGGGTTTTGATTTTTGTATCAATAGGCTCTTTTGTTTGCTGGCAACTTGATAAAAATTGTATCACGGCAAGTACAGCCATGATATTTTTAAAATGAACGTTAGGTATGATTGCTTTCATAAAAAAAATTAATAGGACAAGGTAATA
>JANXRR010000344.1 GCA_025356795.1 Bacteroidia bacterium | reverse complement strand
AAACGCAACAAATCAAAGAAATATTAGCGCATTTAACTGCTTAGTAATTTGAGAGTCAGTAATTTTTGATAATTTGCTTAGCCTTTTCAAAAAAGGCTAGTAGTCATTAAGAATCATATACAAACCCAAAAGAAATTTTATGAAAATGAAAGCAACCCTTATGGCTTTGCTGTTAGTTTCAACTATCAGTGTTGCCCAAAAGAAGGGAAATGAGAAGGAAAAGACCGCTTCGCCTGAAAAACAAGTTACCGCATCGTTAACGACTCCCGTTAAGATTACCACCGTGGAAGGAATCACTGAGTATCGCTTATCAAATGGATTGAAAGTGTTACTGTTTCCCGATCAATCAAAGCAAACCATTACAGTGAACGTTACTTATTTGGTCGGTTCAAAACATGAAAACTATGGTGAAACGGGTATGGCTCACTTGCTCGAGCACCTTGTTTTCAAAGGAACGCCAAACCATCCTGATATTCCATCTGAATTGACTGCTCACGGTGCCCGACCTAACGGAAGCACCTGGGTGGATCGCACCAACTATTTCGAGACGTTCAATGCAACAGAGGAGAATTTAAAGTGGGCCATTGATCTTGAGTCTGATAGAATGGTGAATTCTTATATCGCCAAAAAGGATTTGGATAGCGAAATGACGGTGGTGAGAAATGAATTTGAAAGCGGTGAAAATAGCCCGTTTAGAGTATTGATGGAACGGGTAATGGCAACGGCATTTATTTGGCATAACTATGGTAAAACAACAATAGGCTCAAAGGCAGATTTGGAAAATGTGCCCATTGACAGACTTCAAGGTTTTTATAAAAAATACTATCAGCCTGATAACGCTGTTTTACTAGTTGCTGGAAAGTTTGAGGAAGGCAAAACCCTGGATTTGATCAATCAGAAATTCGGGACTATCTCTAAACCTGCACGTGAAATTGCTCAAACCTATACCCTTGACCCCGTTCAAGATGGTGAACGCACCGTTACCTTAAGAAGGGTAGGTGATGTGCAGTTAGTAATGGCCGCCTACCATATTCCTGCTGGTTCTCACAAAGACTATGCAGCATTAGAAGTACTTTCCAACATTTTGGGAGCAGAGCCTGCCGGAAGGTTATATAAGTCGTTGGTGGATTCCAAAAAAGCCAGCAGCATTGGTGCATTTACCTTTCAGTGGAAAGAACCTGCTCTTATGTTAACTTTTGCTGAGGTATTAAAAGAGAGCTCACTTGATGACGCAAAATCAACATTTATAAAAACCCTTGATGATCTTACCACTATAGCCCCAACAAAGGAAGAAGTGGAAAGGGCAAAGAATGAAATCATCAAGCAAATTGAGTTAGGTTTTAATTCATCGGAGCGGATAGGTCTTGAGATCAGTGAGTTTGTAGGAACAGGCGACTGGCGATTACTTTTTGTAACCCGCGATAAAATAAAGGCTGTAACAGTTCTTGATGTGGCCCGTGTGGCGAAACAATATTTAAAACCAGATAACAGAACCCTCGGAACATTTATTCCTACAGAAAAACCTGACCGCTCGGAGATTCCAGCTACTCCCAATGTCGATGAATTGGTGAAAGACTATAAAGGCACTCAGACAATTGCTCAGGGTGAGGAGTTCGATCCATCACCAGCCAATATTGAGTCGCGGACTACAAGATTAGAATTGCCCAATGGAATGAAGCTGGCTATGCTTCCAAAGAAAACTCGTGGTGAGTCAGTAGAGGCGCGCATTACATTGCGTTTTGGAGATGAGAAGGCATTGCAAGGAAAAGGCTCTGCTGGCGAATATGCAGCAAGTATGTTAAACAAAGGCACATCCAAACTTAATCGTCAGCAGATAAAGGATAAGTTTGATCAATTAAAAGCAAACGTATTTATTGGTGGCGGAGCAACGCAATCGTTCATTAATATAACCACCACAAAACCTAACCTGGTGGAAGCCTTGAAGCTGGTAGGTGAAGTGTTGAAAGACCCTTCTTTCCCTGCCGATGAATTTGAAAAAGTAAAGTCAGAAGAATTGGCGGGTATCGAATCGCAGAGAAGTGAGCCTCAAGCCATTGCCTTCAACAAAATTCAACGCCATATCAGTCCGTATTCAAAAACAGATCCTCGTTATATTAGTACCTTCGATGAAGAGGTGACAGCTATCAAAGCGTTGACAATTGATGAGGTGAAGAAATTCTACAAAGATTTTTATGGAGCAAGCAATGCCACTATGTCATTGGTAGGAGATTTTGATGCTAATGAATTAAAAGCGTTGACAACGGAATTGTTTGGCAGCTGGAAAAGTGCTCAGGCCTACACTCGCATACCTAGCAAAGCAATGCCTGTGCAAACAATAAATGAATCGATAGAAACACCTGATAAAGCAAATGCTTTCTTTGTGGCATCGTATAATTTTGAGTTTAGAGATGACAACCCCGATTACCCGTCTATGGTGTTAGGTAATTTTATGTTAGGGGGTGGTTTTCTAAATTCAAGACTGGCAACAAGAATCCGCCAGAAAGATGGCCTGAGCTACGGTGTAGGTTCTCAGTTTAGTGCTGGTGCTTTAGATGCCGTTGGTTCTTTCTTGGCATATGCTATCTATGCCCCTGAGAATGTTGAAAAATTGGAGAAAGCATTCAAGGAAGAAATTGAAAAGGTAGTAGCTACCGGCTTTACGGCTGATGAAATAACCGCAGCTAAGTCTGGTTGGTCTCAATCACGTACAGTAAATAGAGCTCAGGATGCTGGCTTGGCAGGAACATTAAACAATTACCTGTTCACAAAAAGAGACCTGAAATGGGACGAAGAATTTGAAAAGAAGGTGATGGCGCTTACCCCTGAACAAATAAATGCGGCAGTTAAAAAGCATTTGAAATTCGAGTCGATGAACATTATTAAGGCGGGAGATTTCGCGAAAGCAAAATTAAAAGCAGCAGAGAAAAAGTAATTCGGAATGCCAATTTAGTTAAAAAAGGCCAGCCAAAAACTGGCCTTTTTTATTTTTAGCTGTGGCTACAAATGCAAAATATCCAACCTAATCCTCATAATCCAGAAAATCCTGTTCACAAATCTTGCAAATCTTGTAAATCCTACCCATTTTTGCAGCCCTTTTAGTAAAGGCTAATTATTACCACTATGAAGCGTACCTATCAACCGTCCCGCAAGAAAAGAAAAAATAAACATGGCTTTCGTGAGCGTATGGCTACTGCCAATGGACGTAGAGTTCTTGCAAGCCGCAGAAGAAAGGGCCGCAAGAAGCTTACAGTTTCTGACGAAAAGACGCTTAAGCACAAGTAATTCTTTTGCTGTAACTTGCCCTTGTGGGGATTATCAATAATCTCATGGGCAATTATACATTTTCAAAACAAGAAAGGCTTAGCAAAGAAAACTATATAAAGGAACTCTTTAAAAAGGGTTCCTCTTTTAATTTATACCCATT
>JANXRR010000340.1 GCA_025356795.1 Bacteroidia bacterium | reverse complement strand
CCATTTCTTTAAAAAGATCACACAGCCTCATGTTCTCTTTTATTTTCCTTATACCGGATAAATCGGAGAATGAATCTACAATAAACGTTACGTTACCACCCTGATCGGCCTTAGCATATATTCTTGGATTGTCAGTCGGTTGGTTCACAATAGAAATCTGCTCGTACGATTTTTCCAGGGAAGCATAAACCGCACCAATTTCCTTCGAGAGTTTCATCGCATTCTTTTCAGAATCGATCAATTTATTGACCGTAACGTTAACTTGTGATGCCGTTGGCTTAAAAACAAAAATGATCTCCAATAGAATCACAGCCATTGATATGGCTAGCACAATATATTCCATCATGCCTAGTGAAGAAACTTTATGTTGTGCTTCCTTAGCGTACTGCAACACAATCTTTTCCATTCCCGAAAGGAATCGATTTTCATGTTTTAGTATATTTTGAATGGCGGGTTTGAGGGAATCATAAGAGATAGATTCATTGCTCTTTAACTTATATATTAACTGATTAGAGCTACGATACATCTCATTGAAATCATCATCGATAACATCAAACATGCTAGTTATAATTTGGCTGTTGTTTCCTAGTAGATGGAGGCTATCGCTGCTATGAAGTAATCCTTCTTGAGAAATTTTCCACAGACCTACCGAAGTAGTAAGATCTTCTAGTAATTTATTTCGCTCTTGCTCCGACTGTTTGTCGTGCAAAAGTAATACAGTTTTAGAAATTTTTTGGCTCAACATGCGCTGCTTACCAGCCACGTTTACTACTTGCGAATCGCTGAGCTGCCCTTTCAAATGTTGTTGAATTAACACTTGTCCAATAATGGCCACACAGGCTATTGCACTCAGGGCAAGCATATACCAAGTACCCAATCGGCTGAACCGATTTAAGCTGAGTTTAGCATCGCTGTCAAAATTCATGTGCATACGTAGCAAGTTACGTAATGTATGCTAGATTACAAGGGTAATGGTTTAACAATGGTATTACTTGGTCTCAAGAAATTAAACCATAAACCCTTGGATTTCTTATCTCAGAAACTTATTTGGAAAATCCTATGTAGACAAACCCATCTTGCACCCTTACAGGAAATGTAGCAATTTTCTCTTCTTCAGCATTTAGGCACTCACCACTTACTAACGAGAAATTTTTTTTATGAAAAGGGCATGCTACTTTAGGTTCTCCGTTCAAGGAGCCTATCATGCCTCGTGATAAAGCCATTTGCATTTTATGTGGGCAAAGATTTTGACATGCGTACCACGCGCCTCTTCGTGAGAAATTAAAAACTGCCACCTGCATATTCTTATACTTAACGCAAGCACCTCCGTTTTCGGGGAAATCCGTAACGCGTGCTGCCTTAAACCAAACCTTCACTTCGCTACTGTCGGTAACCTTATTCATATTAGTTGTTAGAGTTGTATCAAAATTTGCATTCATTATAAACTCGATTTCTTGTTCCAATCGGTAGGCATCTTTTGCCCTCTCAGGTCAGTAAAAACAAGCGTTTCATCGACAGCATCATCGTTGATAAAGTGCTTGAATTTGGCACGTAGCTTCGGATTCTCCACCACTTCTTTCCATTCACATTGATAGTTGGCAATTAGTGTTTTCATATCTTGCTCCAGTTCCTCACAAATACCTAAGGAATCAGTAATGATGACATCACGTAAGTATTCTAATCCTCCTTCCATTTTGTTTAGCCAAGTAGCCGTTCGTGTGAGCGGATCGGCTGTTTTGATATAAAACATAAGGAAACGGTCAATCAATTTTACGCAGGTGTCAGTATTGACATCTGTAATTAGCAATTTTGCATGTTGCGGACGAGAGCCTCCGTTGCCGCACACATATAAATTCCACCCCTTTTCAGTGGCAATTATTCCAAAATCTTTTGATTGAGCTTCGGCACATTCACGGATGCAGCCTGACACAGCACCCTTCAGTTTATGAGGTGAACGCAAACCTTTGTATCGATCTTCAATGAAAATGGCAAAGGAAACAGAATCTTGCACACCATACCGGCACCAAGTTGAGCCAACACAACTTTTGATGGTACGTAGCGATTTACCATACGCATGTCCACTTTCAAAGCCTTCATCAATTAGCTCTTCCCATATCTCGGGAAGCTGATCAAGCCGGGCCCCAAACATATCAATACGTTGCCCACCCGTTATTTTTGTGTAGAGATTATACTTTTGGGCAACCCTGCCAATAGCCAACAGCTTATCGGGGGTTATTTCACCGCCTGCAATTCGAGGAACTACCGAATAAGTTCCACCTCTTTGTATGTTAGCCAAAAAGCGGTCGTTGGTGTCTTGAATGGTATCTTGCTT
>JANXRR010000287.1 GCA_025356795.1 Bacteroidia bacterium | reverse complement strand
CGCGCTTTCTCTTAGCTGGTATGCGCGCATGCGTCGCGAGCAGTATGCGGAACAATCCCACTCACTCGAACTCCTGGCACCAATTCATGCCCGTAATTCCTTTATCTAACTAAACCTGTTGGTATTGGCATTGAAACAACGGCACAGAAAAAGGGCATTGTAAAAGAAGAACATATCCAAAAAGCGATAGACATTATGCTCACCTTAAATAAGTTGGGCGCTGAGTTTGGCAAGCTTAGTTATGTCAACGCAATGACAGATGTAACAGGCTTCGGTTTACTGGGCCATCTTGCCGAAGTATGCGAAGGGAGTGGCCTGTCGGCAGAGATTGATTTTGATAAGGTTCCTAAGTTTGATTTCCTTAATGAATATCTTAAAATGAAATCAGTGCCGGGCGGTACTCAGCGAAACTGGGATGGTTATGGACATAAAATTGGCGAGATGACCGAACTTCAAAAATCAATTCTGGCTGATCCGCAAACTAGTGGAGGTTTATTGGTCTCAATTGATGCCGATAAGCAAGTTGAGTTTGAAGCATTTTTGCGAAGTAAAAAGATTGAATTAAAACACTTCGGGAGATTAGTGGCAGGAGGCGAAAAAATTATAACTTTAATTTAACTATTTTGATGTTATCCCAAAGAATTAATGGTGCCCGGTTGAGCTTGTCGAATCTCTTTATTTATACTTCAAATCGAATTCGATAGACTCAGTCAGGTATTGATTTAACTGCATCACTTAAGAATCTCAAAACCAAATAAACTATGAGAAGACTGCTGATAGTAATAATTTTTATCTCTACGGCCCCCTCCTTTGCTCAAATCCGCGTAAGCGAAAATAATAAATTCCTCATCACCAAAGAGGGTAAACCATTCTTCTGGCAAGGCGATACGGATTGGGAATTGTTCCACCGCCTTACTCGTGAAGAGGCGCACGATTTTTTGGAGATACGAAAGCAGCAGGGTTTCAACGTTATACAAGCAGTAGCGTTGGCCGAGTTCAATGGCATTCGTGAACCCAACCGATATGGCGATTGGCCGCTCAACAATGAAGACCCAACACACTTGGCAGTTACACCCGGGAGCGATCCCAAAAATCAGTATGAATATGATTATTGGGATCATGTAGACTTTGTAATCAACATGGCCGCTGAAAAAGGAATGTACATTGGGCTATTGCCAACCTGGGGCGATAAGCTGGCACACATGTGGGGCAATGGTCCAATTATTTTCAATGAAGCAAATGCCGAAGCCTATGGCTCGATACTGGCCCAGCGATATGCGAAGCAATGGAATATACTTTGGGTTTTGGGAGGCGATCGACCCGCAGTTTACTCATGGAAAGTGGCGGGTGAAGACATAAAGTATGATGATCGCCCGCTATGGCGCGCCATGGCAAAGGGGATAGAAAGTGTATTGGGCAAGAAGGCTTTTATCACGTACCATCCAGCGGGTGGATCGAATTCAACCTCACAGTATATACAGGACGAAACTTGGCTTGATATGAATGCATTTCAATCGGGGCATGGTTCGCGCGAAGCGGATGCATGGAATTGGGTAACGCGAGATCTTTCCTACAAGCCTCAAAAACCAACACTGGATATGGAGCCGTGTTATGAAGATCACCCTGTCAATCCCTGGGATGGTAAATGGTCTCGGCAGCGCGGCTACTTCACAGCGTATGATGTGAGAGCTAGAATTTACCGTGGCGTATTTGCAGGAGCTTGCGGGGTAACGTATGGGCATCACGAGATTTGGCAGTTTCTTAACAAAGACCTGTATGAACCGATAAACCCAGGCGATACCATTATACCGTGGCAAAAAGCTGCACGGGCAGAGGCTGCGGGGCAAATGCAGTACTTGAAAAATCTTATGCTATCAAGACCGTATGAAACCAGAATTGCAGATCAAAGCATTGTTCGATCAGCGTTAGGTAAAGATCATACCGATTTGATTTATGCCACCAGAAATGAAGACGGTGCTTATGCCATGATTTATCTTCCTCAAAATAAGGCAGTGAGCATTGACCTAAGTAAAATTTCGGGGGGAATAAAAAATGTATGGTGGGTTGATCCACGAACAGGGGTGAGTCAAACTGTTAAATCAGTGAAAGGAAAATCTGTTCAATCATTTATTCCACCAAAAGAAGGAAAAGATTGGGTGCTTGTGATTGACGATGCCGCGAAGAAATTTTCGGCACCCGGTTCTAATTAATTCTTGTGACACTCGAAGAACTTGCTCAGCAACTTTGGCAGGCATCAGAAAAGAAGAGTGCCTGCCGAGTGTGCTTAAAAAATGAACCAATGCCAAGGATCATTTGCCCTTACGGGATTTGTACCACCACAAAAAATCAGATTGTATTGGTTTGTTGGCAAACAACAGGCTTCACTAAAGCGGGCGGCAAAGAAGGGTATAGAAATTTGCACCTCAATCGCATCATTGAATTGGAAATACTAGAATGGCACTTTCAAAAGCGTAACGATTTTAATTCACAGGATAGTCAGTATAAAGAGTGGGTGTATCATATTTGATTCTACTTAGTGTTGCAATCGTTTGAATCTGGGTGGAGAAATCACTTTAACTTATCGAGATATTTTTTAATAAATACCTTAAGCCCACCTCTTCTTATTCCATCAGTAGAAAGATGGTATGTGGACGCATCCTTGAAATATTCAAATCCAATTTGACATTTTAAAGGGTTAAAAAATTTAAAATGTTG
>JANXRR010000244.1 GCA_025356795.1 Bacteroidia bacterium | reverse complement strand
CGCTAAGATAAAAAATCGGGATTGATTTAAGAATCAGTAAAATTTATTATCATTGTGTATAAATAACGCATTAATAAAATGAAAATGAAAGTTGGGATTGCATTCACGCTATTAATAATCACCAGTCTGGCAGTGATTTTGATGAGTTGGAAGTCGGCCGATCAGGCATCGTATCGCGATTTAAATAAAAATGGCAAGAAGGATATTTATGAAGATGCCTCACAGCCTATGGAGGCGCGGGTAAATGATTTAGTATCTCAAATGAATTTGGAAGAAAAGGCCGGTATGCTGTTTATTAGTGGTACTCGGATAAATGATGACGGTTCGTTGGATGACAAGCCTGCCGTTGGAATGTTTGCAGGAATGCCCCAAGCTGATAAACTTATTACTGAAAAGAAGATTACGCATGTCAATATTTGGGCGGCACCCGCTACCAAACCATTGGCTACTTGGTATAACAATATTCAGAAAGTAGCAGAAGCTTCTCGGCTTGGAATACCCATTACAATAGCTTCTGATCCTCGTCATTATTTCAGCAACAATATTTTTGCCATGGCCGCGAATGAATTTTCTCAATGGCCAGAGCAACTTGGTTTAGCTGCACTTAACGATGAAACATTGATGCGCCAATTTGGTGATATAGCTCGCCAGGAATATTTAGCAGTGGGCATTCGCTTGGCGTTGCATCCTATGGCAGACTTGGCAACCGAACCGCGGTGGCCCCGCATCAGCGGTACTTTTGGTGAAGATGCTAAGCTTTCCGCAAGAATGGTAAAAGCGTATGTGCTGGGATTTCAAGGGGATAAGTTGGGCGTGAACAGTGTGGCTACTATGACCAAACATTTTTCTGGGGGTGGGCCACAGAAAGAAGGACTCGACCCTCATTTTGAGTTCCAAAAAGGCCAAGTCTACCCTGGCAAAAATTTCAACTATCATTTAATTCCATTTGAAGCTGCCTTTGAAGCTCACACAGCTTCTATCATGCCTTACTATGGTATACCCACCGACCAAACCAGCGAGAACGTTGCTTTCGGTTTTAATAAAGACATCATTACAAAATTGTTAAGAGAAAAATATAAGTTTGATGGAGTTGTTTGCACCGATTGGGGTTTGATTACCGATGTGCAAATGGGGCCAAGTAAATGGCTAGCACGTGCCTGGGGCGTTGAAAATTTAAGCGCAGAAGATAGAGTGAAAAAAGTGATGGATGCGGGCTGTGATCAGTTTGGTGGTGAAAGTAGAACTGAGTTGATAGTAAAGTTGGTGAAGGAAGGTAAGATAACCGAAGCTAGAATTGACCAGTCGGTGAAAAGGCTACTTCGGCAAAAATTCACGCTCGGTTTGTTCGATAATCCTTTTGTAGATGTTGAAAAAGCTACCCAAATTGTTGGTAAACCCGAATGGAAAAAGTTGGGCGAAGCCACTCAGCGAAGGTCGATTACTTTATTAAAGAATGACGGAAATACACTTCCATTAGCTGTGAAGAAATATAAAATTTATGTTCAAAATATAAATGTGAAAATAGCGGCTAATTACGCCACGGTTGTGGGCAAACCGGAAGAAGCAGATTTTGCCATTCTTAGATTGAACACACCTTGGGTACCAGTGGAAACACAAAATTTCTTTGCCAGAGGTTTCCATCATGGTGATTTAGATTTTAAAGGAACAAAAAAGGATAGCATTATTCAACTATTGAAAACACTGCCTACCATTGTTGACGTTTATTTAGATCGGCCTGCGGTTATCCCGGAGATAAGCCAATTATCGAAAGCATTACTTGTAAACTATGGAGCAAGTGATTCTGCTTTATTAGATGTTATTTTTGGCATGGTAAAGCCCGAAGGTAAACTTCCCTTTGAGTTACCTTCATCTATGGAGGCAGTTCGCAATCAGAAGGAAGATGTGCCGTACGATTCAAAAGATCCGTTATACAAATTTGGCTTTGGCCTTTCTTATCGCTCTAATATAAAATAGTAAGAACCATTAAATTTATGGCAACAAGAAGAACGTTTATTAAAAATTCGGCTCTCGCTATGGGAGGCGTTGTGTTCTCAAATGAAGTATTGGCGACCGTATCATTGCCTATGTCAGGAAGAGCTATGGGTGTGCAGCTCTTTACTTTCTTCAATGAAATTGATGCTGATGTGGTAGGAACGTTAAAAAAGATAGCTGCTGTTGGCTACACTGAAATTGAATCTGCTTTCAGTAAGAAGGGCGGCTACTATGGAATGAAACCAAAAGAGTTTGCGTCTATGCTTAAAGACATGGGTCTAAGCTGGAAATCGCACCATGTTTTGGGTGCTCCATTTAAAATGCCTCCCGGTGCTAAGCTTCCTATGGGTACCGATGGCAAGCCAATGGTAATTCCTCCCATGAAAAACTTGAGGGATAATATGCAAGAGCTGGTGGACGAAGTGGCCGAAGGTGGAGTGCCCTATTTAGTGTGTGCCAATACGCCTATCAATACAATTGACGATATTAAAAATTCTATCGATGTATTAAATAAAACAGGTGACATTGTAAAAAAAGCCGAACTCACGTTTGCCTATCACAATCATGATGCAGAATTTAACGCTGTGGATGGCCAACTGCCTTACGATATGTTTTTGACTCAAGTAGATGCTAACTTAATGAAGATGGAACTTGACCTTGCGTGGGCTATTAAAGGAGGAAAAGATCCGGTAGAAATATTCGCGAAGAATCCTGGGCGCTTTCCACTTTGGCATGTAAAAGATCTGAGTAAAGATTTTCAAAAGATCGAACCTATTGGTAATGGATTTATTGATTTTAAAAGGATTTTTGCGAATGCTTCAACGGCTGGAATGAAACATTTTTTTGTAGAACATGATATGCCAGCTAACCCTTTGCAAAGCATTACTACGAGCTTTGCGAATTTGAAAAAATTAGTTTGAATAGACAATCACTTGAGCGTAGTTTGATAGTGTGGCATATTACTGAAAAATAGTTGGTGACACCCCTCTGGGGACATTGATAGTCATCTAGTTACAAGGAGTTTAGTGAAAGTGGTTTCACTAAACTTTTTTTGTTAATGAGAAACACAAAAAAAGCGATGCTGGGCTTGTG
>JANXRR010000211.1 GCA_025356795.1 Bacteroidia bacterium | reverse complement strand
CCTGAAATGATTCGCTATTATTTGAATGAAGAACCCTTGTTGAAAAATGTGCCCACCTACCAATTGGGTAACCCTGATGAAAGTAAGTATGTGTTGGAAAACATGAACAAGATGGTGGTAAAAAAAACAAACGAATCGGGTGGATATGGAATGCTCATGGGCCATGCCTCCTCTGAAAAAGAAATAGAGGATTATAAAAAAGAAATAGCAAAAGACCCACGCCAGTTTATTGCACAGCCAACCATCAGTCTTTCAACGGGGCCATGTTATATCAATGGCAAAGTACAACCACGGAGGCTTGACCTTCGGCCCTTTGCCTTATGCGGCCCTCAAGGTATTGAAATTGTGCCAGGAGGACTCACCCGGGTTGCTTTGCGCGAAGGATCATTAGTAGTGAATTCCTCCCAAGGAGGGGGTAGCAAGGATACGTGGGTGCTTTCAGTGTAATGCAGACAAAATTAAAAAAATCATGTTAAGTAGAGTAGCCGATTCGTTGTACTGGATGTCGCGATATATGGAGCGCACCGATGGCATCTTAAGAATGCTCAAGATGAACTATGCGTTTTCGCAAGACGATTCTAGCGATTTCATCTGGCGGCCCGTGTTGAAAACGTTTAGTTTTTTAGATGAACATGAAATTCTGAAATTAGAAAATAACAATCGTGCCGTACTTCACTACATGATTATAGAGAAAGAGAATCCCAACTCAGTTGTGAACATGGTAACCAAGGCCCGTGAAAATGCACGTTCCGTTCAAGATCATATCACCAAAGAAGTGTGGCAATGCTTCAACGAATTTTATCATATTGTTCGCGATGAAAAACTAGAAAACATGGTAAAGTACGATGACCCCGTTTCTGTGTTAGATAGCCTGATAAGGCAAGGCATGCTTTACTATGGCACAGCCGAGATTACTATGGCACGTGGGGAAGGGTTGTGTTTTATGAACATTGGCAAATACTTAGAGAGAGCAATTCAATCAGCCGATATTTTGGAAGTAAGGTTTAGTGATCTTGAATATGATCTTGATAAAACAATCGATCCAACCTACTGGAAATATTTTTTGCTCTCTATTTCAGGTTACGAATTGTATTTAAAAAACTATCGATCAGGCTTTGAAGCAAGAAATATTCTAGATCAAATTATTTTTAATTCTAATTTTCCGCGCTCGGTAGAATATTCTGTGAGTCGCGTGCAGCGCTACTTCGATCGGCTAAAGAATGATCGCAACATGGATACCTTCCATAAAATAAATGTAGTGATCGGGAGGTTGCGAAGCACCGTGCAGTATTCAAATGTAGAACTAATAACACACGAAGGGCTTGATAATTATTTAAAAAGGATTCATGAAGATCTTAGTGCCATTGGTAACTTACTCAACAAACATTATTTCGCTTACAGTTAATCGTCAACATTTATGTCTAAGTTTAAAATAAGGCACATAACTAAATATACCTACGAGGTGGCCGTTCGTGACAGTGCCAACCAGATCATGTTATATCCGATCAATGATGAATATCAAGAAGTGCTGCAATCCCTCATTGTAATCACGGGAGATCCAGTGGTGGAAGTTCACAAGGATTATTTTGAAAATAACGTAGGCACATTTACGCATCCTAACCCGCACCAAGAATTAGTAATTGATTCGCGATTGGTTGTAGAAACGAAACTAAGGGCTTTTCCTACAAACACGAACCCAATTGCAGACCAATGGGCAGAACTAAGAAGACTAAAATTTCAGGCACTGCTTATCGATTTTCTTAAGCAAGAAATATTTACCCTCCTCCCCCAAGTTAAAAGCATTGTTGATTCTATTCCGGTTGAAAAACAATCGCCTTTGATTACAGCCAATCAACTCTGCGATTTTGTATTTAAAAAATTCACCTACAAAAAGGGCATCACTACAGTTGAAAGCACATTAGATGAAGTTTGGTCAATTAAATCGGGCGTATGCCAAGATTTTGCGCACATACTGTTAGTAATGTTACGACTTATCGATATTCCGGCTCGCTATGTGAGTGGTTACATTTGCCCTAACAAAAATGGTATGCGCGGAGAAGGCGCAACACATGCCTGGGTAGAAGCATACATTCCTTTCTTTGGATGGTTAGGCATTGATCCGACTAACAACTGCATGGTGAATGATTACCACGTAAGGCTTGCCGTGGGCAAAAATTTTTCTGATTGCTCGCCAGTAAAAGGAACTTACAGAGGCACCTCAAATCACACCTTAGAAGTAGCAGTTTCTGTTTCGTATGAAGATGGAAATGTTGTTGACAGCGCAAGTGAAGTAGTAGAGCCAGAGCCGATCACCTCGTTTTCTAAGAACTCTTATAGAAGACATCAAGAAATGCAGATGCAGCAGTGAGAATTAATTTCTATCAAATCACCTTAATCAAAAAACCTCAATTTTATCTATTGAGCCTAACGTTCAAGAGTTACAAGTATTTTAAAACACGAGAGGAATGATGAACCCGGACTATTCCAACAAAATCTATGTTAATTCTAAAGCCTAACAGTAGAAAGTTCAGCTCATAAAAAGAAGGTGCAATTCAAACTGTCGCGCAAAAAGCAAACATTCGACCCCGATGGGGTCGGTTTATTAAAGGTTTAAATTAGTACTACAAAGATTTAATCCCTAACGGGATTCGCTGCCAGGACTCCGGAGGAGTCTAATGTTTGTAGAAGTGAAATGTTTTATCCCCCGATCGACCCAGTAGGGGTCGAATATTTAAAACGCGACAAATTGAAATGCACGTTTTGATTTGTATTTCGTTCGCTCAGCTAATAAAAACTAGCACGTGATATAAGACGGTTACTTTGGTAAGTGTGTTTAATAAGAAGAGAACCTGTCTTAATCAATCCTACCATTAAGTGATATTTATGTAAATTGTAATTGAAAACAAGGAAATGGAAACAATAGAAGTAAAAACCAAAGATATTGCCGTTGAGTTTGCAAAGGCTTCACAAAATAAAGACCTCGCGCATTTAAGTGCGCTTTTAGCTGATGATGGTGATTTTCAAATTCAAAATGCGAAGCTAGATTTTGAAGATGCAGATAAGCTAAAGTTTTTAGATTGGTACAAAAACAAACTTGACTCTACGCCAATTGAAACTATTGAGTACGACCAATGCATTAATTGTTTATTCGGTAAGCCAGTTGTTCTATTCAATAATGGGAAGTTTCCCAGGAGAATAAAAGAGAGTTCTGAACGAGTAAAGACAGGCATTGCGTTAGAGGTAAAGGATTACAAAATCTCCCATCTCAAGTTTTGTTTTGTCTTTTTGAAAGCAGAAAACAAACACGTGTTTGAGGTAACAGGCGAAAAGGCCAGAAAATATATTGCCGCTGGAATGCCTGATAAAAAAGCTATTGCTAAAGCAATAAGAGAGGAAACAAAAGAATTTGGTTTAAAAAATGGGAAAAGTATTATTTGATATAGTATGTCAAAATCAAAAAACTTTGGTGCCAAGGATTGGATTGAAAAAAGAAGGGTAATTCTCCATCGGGATAATTATTCATGTCAATACTGTAAAACGTTTAATCCCCAACTCGGAGTTGTTGAATTAATCGATCATAATTCATTTGTTGAATTACACGAATATGAGTGTTCACCTTCGTTCAGTACTTATCGCATTTCATCACAAAAAAATGGGTTAACAATTGAAATTGACTTTGATAGGGACTGGCTAGTTTTACCTGTACTACAAATACATCATAAAAAGTATATTGAAGGCCGAATGAGCTGGGAATACGAAGACGATGATTTAGTAACCCTATGCAAACAATGTCATACTTCATTACATCTAACACAACAAATACCTGTTTACGACATGAAAGGTAATTTTGTTGAAAGCCGCATTTACCCACCAGAGGACTTCGGTAATGGCCGAAATCATAACTATAAGCCTTGGATTTTTATTAGTAAGGATAAGAAAGATGAGGAATACTTTCCTGTAAACATTAGTCCAAGAGTAACTTATGTAACACTAGGCCTCGAAGAGCCTTCAGAAATAAAAGAGTTAACTTCAAAGATGGTTGGTGATTTTTTTACCCAGTTTTTACCTAGTTATAGAGTAAACTAGCTTACTTAAAGACATAAATCAAAACATTCCAAAACTCGAATACAATGGAAAGACAAGATGACAATAAACTCCTAATTTCACTTAATTCCTCTTCACTCATCCGTACTAAAAATTCAATTGAGATAACTCAAAAGATCCTTTTAGAGAAAGTTGCACGTGATCATTCCTTAGCAGAATACTATTACAAACGAGCTCAAAATAAATTTCACCATGATATAACAGTATTGGAAGATTACACTAAGGCAATTGAATTGGATCCAAGCTACCATTTACCGTATGAAAGGCGAGCCAATGCAAAAATCCGCTTCCAAATGGATTATGAAGGGGCAATAGAGGATTATACAAAATTCTTAGAGTTTGAACCAAAAAATCGGATTTTTATTGAAAGAGGCAAAGCAAAAAAAATACTTAAAGAGTTTTACGGTTCAATTGAAGACTTTACTACTTCAATAATAATTGAACCGCACTGGCTAGCCTATATCTACAGAGGAGCTGTTAAAGAAATTCTCAAAGATTACGAAGGTGCGCTTGCGGATTATACACAAGCAACAATAATACGAAACGGAGAATCCAGGGATTTAAGAGTTTATATAGAAACAATTGAATTCACGACAACAGCAATTGAATTCAATCCAAAGGATTCAATCAGTTATTATAACCGTGGTTTAGCAAAATCTAATTTAGGGAATTATGATGGGGCAATTGACGATTTTACGTCAGCGATAAAGATTAAACCTGACTATTCAATTGCCTATTTTAATAGAGCCATAGCTAAAAGAAAAAATTTTACGACAGAATATAACATGGAAATCATAGAGGATTACAACATTGCAATTGAACTTGATTCAAGTAATTCTACTGCATTTGCAAATCGTGGTTATGAAAAGGCCAATTCAAGAGTTAGCTTATTTAACCCAACAGCGATAGAGGATTGCAATAGGGCAATTGAAATTGACCCAAACAATTCAACTGCATATATAAGACGAGCTAGTGTATTGCTTATCTTTTCTAAGTATTCACAAGCAGAGGCGGACATAAAAAAAGCAGTTGAAATTGATCCTCTTAACGAATCTGAAGAAATTGATAAGCTTTGGGATAGCCTCCCAACGCCAATAGAACATCAGTATCACCCCCCAACAGATGAAGAATGTCAAGAAAATAAAAGATTCTTGGACTCTCTTTCTGATGATGAATACTATGATTCTTTTGAAAATGCAGACTGAGGCAATATTTGAAAACATCGCTGACCGCATTCAGCAAGAAATAAAAGGAGCACAAAAATCCATTTTTATTGCCGTTGCTTGGTTTACCAATAGGTCTATTTTTACTGAGCTTATTGAAAGAGCAAAAGCAGGATGCTCCATTTCATTAATTATTTCAAATGACAACATCAACGCAAATGCACAAAATGATTTTGCTGTTTTAGAAAAGTATAATTCAAAATGCTACAAAGTTGGTAATGGTGATACTGAGTTAATGCACAACAAGTTTTGTGTTATTGATTATAGCACAGTAATCACTGGTTCTTACAACTGGAGCTACAAAGCCGAAAGCAATTTTGAAAATGTAATTATTACTCATAATGATACCACATTAGCTGGACAGTTTATTGCTGAGTTCAATAATATTCGCAAACAATATTATCCAGATGAAATTAAGGAAGAGATACTATTTCCTTTAGACAAAATTATAAAGCGTCTTGAAATACTAAAAAATCACATTCTGCTTGAAGACATTGATGAACTAAAACAGGGAATAATAAAGCTAAAGGAGTATAGCTTTAATTCAGACTTGTATGAGATCATTGAACATATTACTCATGACCAATTTGCGTTAGCTGTAAATAAGATTCAGCTTTTTATTTCTAGTAACCAACAACTATCCATTTGGCTTGATCCAGAAATTGCAGCTTTAAAACTTGAGATTAAGAACTTAGAAAATCAACTCAATGCGTATGATAATGAAAAGATAGAGCTAGAGAAACTCCTTTCAGATTTCAATCATAGGCATTCAATGGAGCTTGGTGAGATTATACTTGATCTCTTGAAGCTGCGTAAACTAAAATTCAAAACAGACAAAGCAAAGTATGAAGAGGCTGAAAATGATGAACGCCAATATCAAGAACAAGTTAATACTGAAAGGAAAAAAGAAGTATATGATCTAACAGAAGAACAAAAAACAGAACTAAAAAAGAAATTTAGAAAAGCAACTGTTTTATGTCATCCTGATAAAGTAAGTGATGAATTTAAAGATGCTGCCGAAAGAATATTTATAGAATTAAAAGAGGCATATGATGCCAGTAACTTAGAGAAGGTAAATGAGATACTAACAGATCTTGAGAAAGGTAACTTCTTTAAAGCTAGATCAGAGACTGTTTTAGAAAAAGATCTACTAAAAGTAGCAATAGCAAAATTGAAAAGACAAGTAAAAACTATTGAATCAGATATAGTAGCTATTAAGCAAAGTGATACATTTAAAGCTGTTAGTGATATAAAGGATTGGGATATTTACTTCAATACAACAAAACAAAAATTGAAAGAAGAACTAGAAGATCTACAAATCGAGGTTGATAAAATAACCGAGTAACGGTACACCATTTCAAAAGATTCCTAAAAAATAATAATTTATTAAATTTATCTAGGATTATATCCTCGGCTAATCCTTACTTGCATAAAATTTAAATTAAACACAATGAAAACATTACAACTTTTCGCTATCGAGTCTGGGGACTTTTCGCCAGAAACTGGAATTTATTATGCTAACTATTCCATTAAAAATGGAATACCAACTTGGGATGCTTCAAGGAAAATTAATCAGTACGAAAAATTTCCAGAACATCAGAATAAGCCTACCAAATGGACTTATTTTATTGAACTAAAAAATTAAATAGCCTCTGGATTATTATTTATTCTTCGCAGAGTCTCGGCCTCGGACTCTGCGCATTGTCTAATCCCACTCCTTGGTCAAATCCACATCAGCCATCACGCAAAGTTGTGAACACCAATTTATGTATTGTAAATCAACTTCATGTTCACCAATAGTGCCGCAGAGTCTGGGGCGAGACCCTGCGGAGAAATAATTACTTTTTCCCTTTGCATGGTTCAATTTTCTACTAATTTATACTTTTTAGCGTGAATAGCCATGGTTTTGAAAAGTCTAACAGTAGAAAGTTCAGCTCATAAAAACAAGGTGCAATTCAAACTGTCGCGCAAAAAGCAAACATTCGACCCCGATGGGGTCGGTTTATTAAAGGTTTAAATTAGCACTACAAAGATTTAATCCCTAACGGGATTTGCTGCCAGGACTCCGGAGGAGTCTAATGTTTGTAGAAGTGAAATGTTTTATCCCCCGATCGACCCAGTAGGGGTCGAATATTTTAAAACGCGACAAATTGAAATGCACCTTTTGATTTGTATTTCGTTCGTTCATAAAAACAGCACGAGAATTAAAGACACTTTGTTCTAATCCCACTCCTTGGTCAAATCCACATCAGCCATCAACGCGGAGTTGTGAGCACCAATTTACGAATCAACATCATGTTCACCAATAGTGCCGCAGAGTCTGGGGCGAGACCCTGCGGAGAAATAAATCACACCTTAGAAGTAGCTGTTTCTGTTTCGTATGAAGATGGAAATGTAGTTGACAGCGCAAGTGAAGTAGTAGAACCAGAGCCGATCACCTCATTTTCAAAGAACTCATATAGAAGACACCAGGAAATGCAGATGCAGCCGTGATCAACCAATCGTATCCAACCTTCTCAATTTCTTTGCTTTTAATCCGGTAACACCAACAACACCGAGGGTCATCAACCCTCCGAAAACCACAGAAGTAGCTACACCCATTAACTTGGCAACAGAGCCTGATTCGAAGGAACCTATCTCATTAGATGAACCAATAAAAATGCTGTTCACAGCGGAAACCCTTCCCTTCATGTTTTCGGGTGTAAGCGTGTGGATAAGCATACTTCTCACAATTACACTCACGCTATCAAACATTCCGCTCATTACGAGCAGCCCAATGCTTAACCAAAAATTGGTGGAAAGCCCAAAACCAATCATAGTCAATCCAAAACCGGCTACACACCAAAGTAAAATTTTACCGATATGTTTTTTTATGGGATTGTGTGTTAAATAAACTGCTGTTGCCACTGCGCCTATTGCAGGTGCTGCCCGTAACAAGCCAAGGCCTTCTGGCCCTGAATTTAAAATCTCTTTTGCAAAGATGGGCAGAAGAGCAACAGCTCCGCCAAACAAAACGGCAAACAAGTCTAAGCTTATGGCAGCTAAGATAATTTGATTGCTAAAGACGAAACCAATTCCTTCTTTAATCTTGGCAAATACACTTTGGTCAGTTGATGAAGACGGTACAGGCCTATTCGGGATGTTAAAATAAAAAATGAGGCCGCTTGCCATGAGCAAGACATCAACCGCATAGGAAGCGGAAATTCCAAAGAAGCCATAAATTAAGCCCGCCATCATGGGGCCGCCAATGGCAGCAGCCTCCCAAAAGGTGCTGTTCAATGAAATTGCATTGGCATATAATTCTCTCGGAACAAGTTGGGGCATAAATGAAAATGTAGCTGGTGATAAGAAACCACGCGCTATTCCACTTACAAAAATCACCAAATAGATGGGTGTTACTCCATAATCAAAAACAAATTTACCTGAGTCAAACGTAAAGAATAAGAGTGATGCTGAACAACCAAATAAAATGCCTATCGTGGTGAAAATAATTTTCTTTCGATCCATGATATCAGCCACATGACCAGCGTATAATGAAACCGTGATGGCCGGAATTGCCTCCGCTAAACCAATAAGCCCTAGCGACAGTGGGTCGTGCGTAAGTTCATATATTTGCCAGCCTACAATGGTGCCTTGAATTTGGATGGCGAGTGTTATGCAAAGCCTGGCAAAAATAAAAAACCTGAAATCTTTAATGTAAAGAGATGCGTACGGACTGTAGGTGGACATGCTTAGAAAAACGTAAGTATTGAAATGTTTGTCGTTAGACTGAATGTCAAACTTATAACATTTACCTTTGAACTCTTAACTTATTAGAAGTTTCTCAATTGCTTCAATTGCCTTTTCTCTTCTCTCCCCTCTTGTTCCGCGAATGTCAACTACGGCAACCTTCAACCTTCCTAATTCATTACTGAAAATTTGCCACAATTGCTCACGCTTGTCGGGGTGCTCGCGTTGTTTATCCTCTTCCCACGGCACATCCACGTAAGTAAGTAAGTATAAATCGTATTTTCGTTCTGCAATTATTTTAAGGATGTCTGGGTCGCAACTTCCAAACTTAAATTCACTCCACACTTTTACTACAATGGCATTCGTATCACAAATTAATACGCGATTGGCATCATACACCCATTCATTTTCCATTCTTACCTGGCCATTGGCAATTTTTGTGAGATCTGATTTTTCGTAGCCATGAATCAATTTATTGAGATACGCCCTGGCATATTCTTCTACCCAAACGGTTTTAAAATGGTCTGCCAGAAATTTTGAGAGTTCTGACTTGCCGGTGCACTCAGGGCCAATGACCACAATTTTTTTTATATGATTGGCGATAAGATCAGAGGCTT
>JANXRR010000147.1 GCA_025356795.1 Bacteroidia bacterium | reverse complement strand
ATTCTGTTTTCTCTTTTTCTCACACTCCTTACCACCGGATCATTCCTTCTTTTGTATAGAACTTTTTTAATGCAAAAAAGAATGATGACATTGAAGAATGATTTTATCAGTAACGTTACTCATGAATTAAAAACACCAGTGACAACTGTTGGCGTTGCATTAGAAGCGTTAAAGAATTTTAAAGGTCTTGAAAATAAGGCATTGACCGAAGAGTATCTTGAAATCGCTCAAAAAGAATTAAACAGACTTTCTTTACTAACAGACAAAATTTTAAAGACAGCCATCTTTGAAGATAAGGGAATTGAATTTATCCCCGAAGCAATAGCATTTGATGCGCTCATTGAAGATGTTATTGCTTCCATGAAATTGGTTGTAGAGAAAAATGACGCACAGGTTATATTTGAAAAATCGGGCACAGACTTTACTGTGATGGGAAGCCCCGAGCGCTTGCTCAGTGTTATCTACAACTTACTTGATAACGCTATTAAATATAGTTCTTTATACCCCACCATCTCAATTGCTTTGAAAGAGGAAAATACTAAAATAATATTCTCGGTTAATGACAATGGCATTGGAATATCGAAAGAATATCACCGAAAGATATTTGAAAAATTCTTTCGCGTACCTACAGGTGATGTTCATAATATAAAAGGGTATGGCCTTGGATTGAGTTATGTAGATAGTGTGATAAGAGTTCATGGCGGAAGCCTTACTGTTGAAAGCGAACCAGGCAAAGGAAGTACCTTTATTATTACGCTAAAAAAAAGTCAGTAAAGTGTTTCCTTACTTTTACAGACTCTTCAGACTTGACAATTAGAATATGAAACCCAAAATCCTATACGTTGAAGATGAACCCTTTCTTGGCAAGATTGTGAAAGAGAGCTTGGAGAGCCGTGATTTTAACGTAGTAATGGTAGCTGATGGAAATTTAGTGCAGCAGATGTTTGAGGAACATAAACCAGATCTCTGTGTGCTCGATATCATGCTTCCTAATAAAGATGGATATGCAATTGCAACCAGCATCCGAGCAATAAATCCTGAGATTCCCATCATATTTGTAACCGCTAAGACACAAACAGAAGATTTGATTAAAGGCTTTGAAGTGGGTGGTAATGATTATCTACGGAAGCCCTTCAGCATGGAAGAATTAATTGTGAGGATAAAAAATCTTTTACGCCTTACAGTGAAGTCAAACTCTCTCAAAGAAACAGTTACAATAGACAAATTTGAATTTCTGCCGAATCGGTATGAACTTAAGCATGAAGAGGTAACACGCAAACTCTCCCATCGGGAAGCTATTCTTATTCAGATATTATCAGAAAACAAAAACAATACCGTTCAGCGCAAAGAAATACTTATGCGCATCTGGGGCGATGATTCGTTCTTTAATTCTCGAAACCTGGATGTTTATATTACTAAACTCCGCGACTATTTTAAAGAAGACAAATCCATTGAAATTATTACTATCAAAGGAATCGGCTACCACTTTTCTGTTGGCTAAATAAACCTAGTTATCGTTTCTTGATATAGTACTTAACCCCTTTATGACGTGTAAAAAATACATTACTAAAATATCCCCAAAAGTTTTAGATTTGTTTGGATCAATCTCGCCAACATGCCCAACTGGAAAATCAAACTTTCGCTCTTCCTCAATTATTTTGTTTTCGCCATTCTTCTAAACAGCGTTGGAACGGTAATATTACAAGTGCAAAGTAACTATGGCATTTCAGAATCTTCAGCCAGTATTTTAGAAGCATTTAAAGATCTAAGCATTGCTTTTGTTTCTTTTTTGGTTGCCTCTTACATAACACGTGTGGGCTACAAGAATGCCATGCTCATTGCACTTGGTTTGGTAGGTATTGCTTGCCTGATGATGCCGTCCTTAAGTGGATTTGCCATGACAAAGGTTTTGTTTGCGGCCACAGGAACTTCCTTTGCACTGATAAAAGTTTCTGTTTATGCTACCATTGGGATTGTTACAAAAGACAAGAAAGAGCACGCCAGTTTTATGAATTTTATTGAATCATTTTTTATGATCGGCATTCTTACTGGATATTTCATTTTCAGCGCGTTTGTAGATGATCAACATCCCGAATCAACGGGTTGGCTGAATGTGTACTATCTCCTTGCGGGAATTGTACTAGT
>JANXRR010000125.1 GCA_025356795.1 Bacteroidia bacterium | reverse complement strand
CCAAGCAAAGGAGAACAAAAAAGAATTTCCTCTTCATAGAAATAAGAATCAGTGATTCAAAGTTAGGTTGATTTTTGAAAATGCAATGCTGCTTTATTTTTTGAAAACATGACTTTGATAGAAATTTGAAAACACTACCATCAATTCTTCCGGTGTAAGATCGTAGAGATTGCTTGTGCTTTGCTCATTAAATTTTATTAGAATTTTATAGTACTCATCTTCGTTGATGGCAAACTCTTGCATAAACCGTTCTCTGATTTCAGGTGAACACACTACCACTAAATAATTTTTCACCCGTTCTTGTTCTGCCACCACTTTGGCTAGTTTTCTTTTCTCTTTTTCTTCTTTTGAAAAATAAGAAAGTGAGAAACCAACACCATAAGGGCTATAATTCATTAGTTTTGATTTTGTGCCGAGATGAACGGGCGTGGACGAATTTAATCCCTGTAATGACTTAGCCATAATAGTAACGGCCTCAAGCATCTTTGGCTGTTGTGTAAGCCGTACAATTATCGATTCATTGGCAAGATCAGCGGGTGCGAACTCTTCCATTTTATAGCCAATAAAAGAAAATACCAAGGTATCTGTTGGTGAAACTGAAATCTTGAAAAAACCTTTGGCATCTGTGGCGGTGCCGCCATAGGTATTTTTTAGTCGGATATTAACGCCAGCCATATGGGCAAGAGAGGCAGAATCCACCACATTGCCCACTATTTTTTTTTGGGCGTTTCCCATCCTTACAACAGCAAAAACCAATATGAATAAGGATATGATTTTCTTCAATTTGAAATCAACTTTTGTTTGCCAATTGCCCGCAGGCAGCATCAATATCTTTACCTCGGCTTTTGCGTATCCGGGTTGTGATGCCGTGGCTCTCCAAAAGGTTTTGATATAGTAGCAATATTTCTTCTTTTGCTTGGCGATATCCTCCTTCTTCAATTTTGTTATACTCTATTATGTTCACTTTGCAAGGAATAATTTTGCAGAATTCCAACAATGCTCTTGCATCTTTTTCAGTATCGTTCACGCCTTCCCACACTACGTATTCATACGTTACTTTTTTCTTCCTCTTTTTATACCAATATTTTAATGCTTCGCCTAGCTCCTCCAACGTGTTGGTATCATTAATGGGCATGATAGAAGAGCGTGTTGAGTTGATGGCCGAGTGCAGCGAAACAGCAAGATTGAACTTCACCTCATCGTCTGCCATTTTCACAATCATCTTGGCAATGCCCACGGTTGAAACAGTTAATCGTTTGGCGGCCATGTTCAAACCCTGTGGGGATGTAATCTTTTCGATGGCTGCCATTACATTGGCATAGTTGAGCAACGGCTCGCCCATGCCCATAAACACAATATTGGTTAGCGGTCGGCCAAAAAATAATTCGCTTTGTTGTTTAATGGTTGCTACCTGATCATAAATTTCATCGGGATTTAAATTTCGCATGCGCTTGAGCCGTGCAGTGGCGCAAAATTTACAAGCCAAGCTACATCCAACTTGACTGCTTACACATGCGGTAATTCTTTTTTCTGTCGGAATCAATACCGACTCTACGATTAAGCCATCATGTAACTTCACCGCATTTTTAATAGTGCCATCAGCACTTTGCTGCAGCGTATCAACCTTTATGTTATTGATAACGAAATGAAGTTTTAACAACTCACGCGTTGCCAAAGAAAGGTTGGTCATGTCATCAAAATCAGTTACCGACCTTTTCCAAAGCCATTCATGAACTTGCTGTGCGCGAAAGGGTTTGTCGCCTTTAGAAACAAAAAAGGTCTTTAATTCTTCGAGTGATAATTTTCTCACATCCCTTTTAGGCATGGTAGTTTCAGAAGCGATCAGATCAGTTTCAGAAGTTTTTATCACACTTTCTTCCATTGCGCAAAGGTAGGCTATTTAAAGTTTTTATATTTGATTTTTTGGGATAAGCCCAAAGCGGAGAAGAACCAGAATTAAAGATTAATAAATGTTTTCAGAGCTAGTTATCAAAATTATACGATTTGGAATTGTAGGTGCAAGCGGCACCGTGGTAGACTTCTCAATAACGTATCTATTTAAAGAGAAAATAAAGATCAATCGCTATGGTGCCAATGGTTTTGGCTTTTTAGCAGGTGCGAGTTCAAATTACATTTTCAATCGCATCTGGACTTTCCAAAGTCAGAATCCCAATATTCTGCAAGAATACTTTACCTTTTTAGGATTGGCCTCCATAGGCTTATTAATAAACACGTGCCTACTTTACCTATTTGAAACAAAATTGAAAGTGAGTTTTTATAAGGCTAAGTTTTTGGCCATCTTGGGTACAATGTTCTGGAATTTCTTGAGTAATTATTTTTTTAATTTTAAGTGAGGGGTTCAACTCCGTTATTATAGTTCAAAGAAATTTTGTCATTCGTGCTTATAAAAAACTATTCTTATATCTTGTTCTGAATTTATCTTTATAAAAAATAACTAGCTATTGCTCAAGTACTTCTTTTGCAATCACTCTCTCAACAAAATTATTAAGTGAAATTTTCATGGCTGCAGATTTCATGGCAGCCAACCTATGTGTTTTTGGTGTAAGCCTAACATTGAAGCTTCCTTTAAATTCCTTATCGGGGTCTTTGCCCAACGCTTTACAACTTTCAAGATAATCATCTACAGATTCTTGAAAAGCTTTGGTGAGTTGTTTAACTGTTTCCCCTTCAAAGGTGACAACATCCCTAAGTCCAATAATCTTACCGAAGAAAATTTTATCATCGGCACTGAACTCTACCGAGCCAGTATAACCTTTATATTCCAATACATTTTTCATATTAATCCTTCTTCTTGCAAGTGTTCAATTATAATATCATGTGCATATATTTTCATGTGTGGTTTTGGATGAGGTTGGTGCAGGCTTATAATTACATTGCTTTTAGGATTGATAGACTTCCTCCTTGATCCAGCTCCCTTTTTGTCCTGATAGCCCAAATGATTCATAATGGTTTGAAGTTCTTTCCATGTGAAATCTTTAGGTCGTTCCTTTAGCCGATCCAATGCTTTTTGGTACTTGCTCATAGGCTAACAAATGTAACTAAAATTTGGTTGCAAATAAAAAACGCATTTTTTTTGAGCAACCAGATTGCTACCTTTGAAAAGGTCTTAATACTAGTTTATGCGCTCAGCAATTTTATTAATCTTCTTCACCTCCGTTCTTTCCGCTTGCCAGCCACAAGTAAGGGAAAATAAAAACCTTCTTATCAACTTGATGAAGCGGCAACCCACTCAGTTTAGAGAATACATAGCAAAGAAAGATACACTTGAAATCCAGATTATTTATACCCGTATCAATCGCGATGCAAACAATAAACCAAGCTTCAAGTCTTTTTATTTTAATGTCGATTCAAACCGCTATTTTTATCCAGCCTCTACCGTAAAGTTGCCCATGGTTTTACTGGCGTTGGAAAAGGTGAATCAATTAAGAGACACAGGCATTGATAAGTTTACGCCCATGTTTCACGATAGTATTTATTCAGGTCAATTATCGGTAACGAAAGATACAACCTCTGAATCGGGCTTGCCCAGTGTTGCCCATTACGCAAAGAAGATTTTAATTGTTAGCGATAACGATGCTCACAATAGGCTATATGAGTTTTTAGGCCAACAGTCAGCTAATGAAAAGCTTCATCAAAAGGGTTATAACCTTCGCTTGCTACACAGGCTCGAACGGGCGCTTTCTCCTGATCAAAATAGGCATACAGAAGCGGTTCGGTTTGTAAGAAACGATACACTTTTGTACTCGCAGCCTATGCTAGTTAATGATTCAATGATTTTAAGTGCCAAAGCATTGAAGGGTGTTGGCTTCATGCGAAAAGATTCGCTTATCAATCAACCGTTTGATTTTAGTTACAAGAATTTTTACTCGCTCATAGATCAGCAGAAAATTTTGAAATCAATTATTTTTCCTGCTGAAGTTACCGAGCAAAAAAGATTTAATATCACTGAAGACGATCGTCAGTTTGTATTAAGGCACATGTCTCAATTGCCCACAGAAACACTCTTTCCCAACTATGCTTTAGATTCAAATTATTATGATGCCTATTGTAAGTTTTTAATGTATGGTGAGGATAAAGAACCGATCCCTTCCAACATTAGAATTTTTAATAAGGTTGGCGATGCCTACGGATATTTAATAGACAATGCCTATATAGTTGATTTTAAAAATGGAGTGGAGTTTATGCTTTCAGCTGTGATTGCCACCAACACCGATGGCATTTATAACGATGGCAAATATGAGTACAAAAAAATCGGCTATCCATTTATGAAAAACCTTGGTCAACTTCTGTATAATTACGAATTGAAAAGGAAGAAGAAGCACAAACCTGATTTGTCTTTCGTAAAATTTAAGTATCCCATTTTGAATACAATAAATGACAAACAATCACCAACTGATAACTAATAACGATTAAATAGATGGAAAAAAGTAATGCGATAATTATTACTGCAGGCTACCTTGATTCGGATAGCGGTAAAACGGCTCATGGCCTAATTCGAGGAACAGAAAGATTTAATATACTTGGCGTGATTGACCACAAACAAGCAGGTAAAGATGCAGGCGAAGTGCTGGATGGAAAGAAAAGAAATATACACGTATACAATTCATTAGCTTCTTTTAAAACGCACTCCGCAGAAGCTGCCAAATATTGCATTGTTGGTGTTGCAACAAAGGGTGGTGTTATACCCAGTGAATTAAATGTGATGTTGAAGGAGGCATTACAAAATGGCTACAGCATTGTTAATGGGCTTCACGATTATGTTTCTGATCATGAAGATTTGGCAGCCATTGCCCAAGAAAAAGGACTGGAGATAATTGATGTACGCAAGCCTAAAAAATTTAAAGATTTGCATTTTTGGTCGGGCGATATTGAAGAAGTAAAATGTCCTAAAATAGCTGTTCTAGGTACCGACTGTGCACTCGGCAAACGTACAACCACCCGATTTTTAACGGAAGCCATGAAGGCTGCGGGATACAAAGCCGAAATGATTTACACAGGTCAAACTGGTTGGATGCAAGGCGCGAAGTATGGGTTTATCTTTGATAGCACTTTGAATGATTTTATTTCGGGTGAAATGGAACACTCCATTGTGCAATGTTGGCGAGAAGCTAAGCCCGATATTATTTTTATTGAAGGGCAATCTTCTTTGCGCAATCCCAGTGGCCCAGCAGGTTCCGAATGGATTGTTTCTGCTGCGGCAAATGCGGTAGTGCTGCAACATAATCCTGCAAGAAAGAAATACAAAGGCTTGGAAG
>JANXRR010000111.1 GCA_025356795.1 Bacteroidia bacterium | reverse complement strand
GCTTCATTTGTTTGCTCGCCTTAATGAGCACGGCAGTTGCAACTGTTTTGTTTAATAAGCTAGTAAAAATAACTACCCCTCTTTATGCAAGTTCAGTAACTTATATCATGCCCATTGTATCTGTAATGTGGGGTGTGCTCGATGGAGAGGAGCTGGTCTTCTTTCATTTTCTGGGAATGGCTTTAATACTAGGAGGGGTGTACTTGGCCAATATAAAAAAATAAGGACTTCATTTACTAGGGGTTTTAATCAAAAATTTAAAATCATCTTCTAGCATTCGATCAGTCGGATGTTTGGCATTCAAATCAACCGTTCCATTTTTAGCGATTAAAATGTAAGCGGGTATTTCACTGATTTGAAATGATTTCACAAGACCAGAGTTTTCTCCGATTCGATAGTTAATAATACCATCTGAGAACAAATTATACTTTGTGGTAGTTTGCAGCCACGTGGCTTCATTCAGTTCGGTTGAAAGGATAACGAACGTGATATTATTTCGGTACAACTTATTTAAACGCTTTATGCTCTCCAATTCATTTAAATAGTCCGCACATTTATCAGACAGGTAAGTGATAAATAGAATTTTTTTGTCTTTGCTATAATCCTTTAACCAATTGAATTTCTGTTCTCCATCTTTACCTCCATTAGTAGTATTTATTTCATACTGATGATACCGATCGAATTGGTTACTTAATGAAGTGCCCCCACCCAAATCTTTAATAATATCATCTTCCAATGGTGTTGTTTTCAAAATGCTATTGCTGCTCCAAAAAATGGGATCATAGAGTATCTTCAACAATTCTTCCTTTACAAGTGGTTTGCCAATAAATTTTTCTCTCTCTCCTTTCTTAATTTCTACTGACATCAACTCTACATGAAACGAGTGGGTATTATTGCCAACTGTTTGATTTTTGCCTTCGCGTATAAAATGATAAGGATAGTATTTGTTATCATACTTTCTATAATATGAGGAAGTTTTAACTGTGCTCGTTCCAAATATTTTGGTCTCTTCTGTTTTAAGAAAGGTATATGTATCCATGGCAATGTACAATGAACCTGTAATGTCAGTTAGCTTCAAATAACCAGATGTGGTTTGCGCAGAATCTTTTTTGTATTCATAGGTGATTTCAAAAACATCTTGACCATCATAATTAGTAATACCATTAAATGAAAAGTAATAACTATCGAGATCCGTTTTTAAATTGCTCATAGCTTCATAAAAAGAGACATGAACACTTTTTTCTGGAGTTTGATAACCTACTATATCAGATTGCAGCACATAACCTACTGACATTGGCTCATGACCTTGCGCCATTACTGTGTTGTCTAAACTTCGTCTAAGTTGTGTTACCCGTATCTCTTCATTATTGCCCACCCCCTTTTGAATTGACCTATACCCTTTGGGCTTCCAAACATCCGCAAACGCTTCAATTAGCCGTCCATAAACAAAATCATCCATACAGTAATGCCGATAAAAAAATTTCTGAAGAAAGGGTTGACTATCGTAATTATCGCCAATGTTGGCAAAAGCTCTGCGCACTACTTTTTTAGGATTGATTTCATTGGAGAAAACAACTACTGCATTTAATTGTGTAGGCAATGATTTTAGTTGGATTTTTCGAGCACTTGAAGAAGTTGTTTCAAGTGATTCATACCCTATACTTGTTACTCTAATCGTTACCACTTCGCTACTTGCCAAAGAGAATTTACCATCCAAATTTGAGCTTGTGCCTTTGGAAGTACCAACAATGCCAATAGAAGCAAAAGGGATAGGTTTACCAGTTTCTTTATCTACAACTTCGCCTTCAATAATTTGCTGGCAAAGTGCAGTTGAAGTGGTCAATAAAAAAATGATAACGTATGTAAGTATACTCTGCATACACCAAACACCAACTAGCTAACCTACTCTAGTCTTGGTAAAGCAATATTGCAAATGTTCTTAAATGTTAACAGAATTTTGTTCAACGGCAATAAATTACTTTTTAGCCTAAGGCCTCTACTTCGCTCACTTCGTCTGGCATCATTCTTTTAAGAAGATTTTCTATGCCCGCTTTTAAGGTAATAGTTGAAGAAGGGCAGCCACTGCAAGATCCTTGCAACATTACAGTAACTTTCTTTTCTATGTCATGATAGGAATGGAAAGTAATAGCCCCACCATCTTGCTCTACAGCCGGGCGGATATATTCGTCTAGAATATTTTTTATTTTTTTAATTGTTTCTGTCTCTTCCTGTTGATTATCGGTTGAAGCACTTATATCTAAAATCAACTTACCGTTTTCTAAAAAGTCTTGAATGTGTTTCCTTAATTTCTCTTGCACTTCAAGCCATTCAACATCTCCGGTTTTTGTTACCGTTACAAAGTTGCTAGCATAAAATACACGCTCCACAAATGAATAGGCAAACAGTTCAAGTGCCAACGGGGCATCCAACGCACGGGCAGCATCAGGAAAATCAAAGCTCATGCCTTCAGGCACAAGCATTTCATTTACCACAAACTTCAATGAATTTGGATTTGGATTGGATTCCAAATAGATATGGATGGCTTTGGGTGCGGCTTTTAGCATAGTTGTAGTTTAGACAAAGAACAAAAGTAAGAAAATTAAGTTCGTGGAAATAGCCCATGTTTAAAGGCCATTAACATCCCTCCAGTTGAAAACAGAAAAGCTCTTATGGCTTTTGTGTCCCTCCCCAGCTTATCAATTCACCGCCTGCTTGTCCGGTTAGCTTTTCCCAATAATTTAAGCCCTTAAAAAAATCCAGATTAAAGTGTAGCTGCCGATTTTATCTCTACAGGTGTAAGGCTTGTCTGGAAAAAAAGATTTAGTCAGCCTTATATAAGGAAGCAAATCTCTGTCAATCATTTATACAATTTGGGAATCTAATTCTCAAATTGCAAAGTATATTGATGGTCATTATGTTACATCACTATTTAGGGTGGGTTCGGCTTCTCCAAGTGAGTTTTCCCACTTGCTCACCACGGCTGTGGCAATGCTATTGCCCACTACATTGGTGGCACTTCTTCCCATATCCAGTAATGGATCTATTCCTAAAAGCAAAGCCAAGCCAGCCTCGGGAATATTAAAAGTGGCAAGTGTGCCTGCAATAACCACGAGTGATGCTCGGGGAACACCCGCAATGCCTTTACTGGTTAACATCAAAACCAACAGCATGCTTATTTGGGTGGAGATGGGCAGTACAATGCCATAGGATTGAGCTATAAATAACGAAGCAAAGGTCATATACATCATGCTTCCATCGAGATTAAAGGAATAACCCAATGGCAACACAAAACTTACAATCTTGTCTTTGCAACCAAATTTTTGAAGCAGTTCCATGGTTTTTGGGAAAGCGGCTTCGCTACTGCTTGTGCTGAAGGCAAGCAAAATTGGCTCTCGCATTTTTTTCAATAAAGTAATTACTCGTTTGCCAATAATGACTGAACCGGCAAGCGCAAGAACAACCCAAAGCAAAAAGAGGCCTGAATAAAATTCAGTTATAAAAATGGAATAGGTTTTTAAAATTCCCACGCCTTGTTTGGCAATAATGGCAGTCATAGCGCCAAATACTGCCAGTGGTGCGAGGTTCATCACATAGCCAGTTACTTTCAAAATAACATGAGCAATAGCATCCATTGCTTTTATTACTATTTTGCCCTGCTCACCAATGGCTGCGGTAGCCACACCAAAGAAAAGAGAGAACACAACAATTTGTAGAATTTCATTTTTTGCCATCGCATCGATTACGCTGGCGGGAAAAACATGGTACAAAAATTCTTTGAGCGAAAGGCCGTGCCGCTCAATGCCAATATCGGTGCCGGCATCGGGCAGGGGTAAATTCATGGCAATGCCTGGTTTGAAGATGTTGACTAAAAGCATGCCCAACACAAGACTGGTAAGCGATGCGCCAACAAACCACAGCAGCGTTTTGCCACCAATCCTACCAACCGAATTAATATCTCCCAATTTGGCAACACCTACGACTAGCGTAGTGAAAACCAGTGGAGCTACAATCATTTTTATAAGCCTTAAAAAAATATCGGCAATGATAGAAAAGGGTTCTACTTTTTTATCGCGCAAAGCGATAGTGGCATTTCTTTCTTTTAGTAAAGAAATCTCCGCTTGCTTCAATGCTATTTTAGTAAGACTGTCGGCAGAAGATTGCTGATGTTGATTTGTATTAATCTTAGCTTCGAAAGATTCCAACTTTTCGTTATCCGCAAAAACATAACTTTTGTTAAGTGCAAAGCCAAGGCCTATGCCAACACACAATGCTATGATAATGTAAAGGGTGAGTTTGCTTTTTTTTGGTGAGGTAGAAGATGGGTGCATGTAGATTAGGGTATTACATTTTTTTAACGGATTGGAATAAGGTATCGATTTTTGATTATACCAAAATGGTTTCCGCAATAGCGGTAGCCATTTTACAATAATGGCCGGGGTCTTCCATCAATTTCCCTTTGCGGTCTTTCAGGTATTTTTCCATTACATGATAACCGCCTATGTTGTAGTTCCACACTTCCGTGGAAACGCCCTCAAAATAATTTTTCTCATTGATGAAGACTGTTTGCAGTTCTTTATTATACTTTGGCTTCTCTACGCGGTCATCTCCTTTGCCTTTGTATTTGGCCACGGGCTTGTTGAGTGCTTTACTTTTGAGCAGGTGCAGCTCAGTGAGTTGCTCGTCCAACTCTGCGAGTTGCACAAACAGCTTATACTCGGCCGTAAAGGGTATACGCGGGAAATCAATCTTTAAAAACTCTGCGTACTTCTGGCGGTAGGTATTGCTATAGAGAATGGCATATACATAATACAACAACTGCTCGGGAGTAAAATTCTTTTTATAAGCTTTCTCTAGCTTCTCTAACACCTCTTTGCTGATGTTGGGCTTGCGGCCTTCTTTGCCATAATTTTCTTCTGACTCAAAGAGCATCACTATACTTTGTTGGCCATCCCAAATGCGAAAGTCAGGGTTACCAGCTTTGGTTTTTTTGGGCAATGTGGTGATCTGTATTTTTTTGCGATCGATGCTTTTAGCAAAAGACTGAACGAAAGAAGAGAGGTGGGCATAGTAGCTTTCTTCGCGGGCATTGCCCTGAGCCGTGGTGTCAGCTATTTTTTCTAGGTATTCGTGAAGCATTCGTTAGAGTAAGATTAACGAATTATCACCGAATTTTAAAATCAAAATTTCGAAGTTTTAGCCATCAACAAAAAATCAACCAACACCAATGCAGCCATTGCTTCAACTATAGGAACAGCGCGTGGCACTACGCAGGGGTCGTGGCGGCCTTTGCCAGAAACGCTTGCTTCATTTCCATCTTTGTCAACCGTATTTTGATCTTGCATAATGGTGGCCACTGGCTTGAAGGCCACATTAAAAAAGATATCTTCTCCATTGCTGATGCCACCCTGCACACCACCCGAGTGATTGGTCTTCGTTCTTACTCTATTGCCTTCCATGTAAAACTCATCGTTATGCTCAGAGCCTCGCAACTGCACACCATCAAAACCACTGCCATATTCAAAACCCTTTACCGCATTAATACTCAACATCGCCTTGCCCAACTCGGCATGAAGTTTATCGAATACAGGTTCGCCTAAGCCAACAGGAGCATTTTTAATCACGCAGGTAACTATGCCTCCAATCGTATCACGATCTAATCTCACGCGGTCAATCAGCTCAATCATTTTTTCGGCTGTAGCCTCATGGGGGCAACGCACAATGTTTTCTTCTGTTCTCGTTAAATCCAACAAAGTATAATGTGGAGCTTTCAATTCACCCACTTGCGAAACAAAAGCATTAATCTCAATAGGATATTTTCTCAATAAAAGTTTTGCCACAGCCCCAGCGGCCACGCGGGCAGCCGTTTCGCGGGCTGAACTTCTTCCACCTCCTCGATGATCGCGAATGCCATATTTTTCTTGATAGGTATAATCGGCATGTGAAGGCCTAAAGGTGTTTTCAATATGGCTGTAATCTTTGCTTCGCTGATCTTGATTTTCAATAATAATGGCAATGGGTGTGCCCGTGCTTTTGCCTTCAAATACGCCTGATAAGATTTTGAAATTATCGTCTTCCTTTCGTTGGGTAGTGATCTTTGATTGGCCAGGTTTACGTCTGCTTAATTCAGATTGAATAAAAATCTCATCTATTTGCAATCCTGCAGGGCAGCCATCGATAACAACCCCTATAGCAGGTCCGTGACTTTCGCCAAAGGTGCTTATTTTAAAAAGTGTTCCGTATGTATTTCCCATGCTATTTCTTAAAGATAAAGTAAGCAGCAGCCCCTAATACTAGCAAAATAAAAATGTTCAACCCTATTTTCATCCATTGGTTTGAATAGGTTGAGTGAAGCGTATTATCGGCCACTTCAATCGTGTTGTAAAAAGAACCAAGATCGTTACTTTCAATGGATTGATTTCGCTGGCTCTCACCTATTACTTTTACAACTTGAATGGATTTGAGTGTATCATATTTTCTTGTGTTGGGATTAAAGTAGATCCACTGAAAGTAATCTCCTAAATTATAAATGCCTGGCTCTTTCGGAATCATGAAATAACTAAATGATTTATTGCCCATCACCCTAGCGCCATCGCGCGAAATATTTTGTTTCACGTTGGGTTCATATAATTCAAATACATTGTCGCGTTTAACTATTGGCTTTTCAATAGAAGAAATATTGCCTTCTCCTACCACGTTAAACTCATATGTTACACTTTGTCCGGTTTGTAATTCATTCGTACTTATCTTCTCTTCCAGTTTATAATTTCCAACACCCACGGCATTGCGATTAGGATGGGGGGGAAGTTCCTTTACTCTCACCGTTTTTATTCGCGAATAAAATTTCTTAAAATCTTCTTTTCTATTCTGCCCAAAAAAGGAAGGATTTTTAGCCACTTTAAACTTAATCATGTCAAGCCCAACACTCGGAAAAGTAACTGATTGATTATTTAATGGATAATAGGTGGCCTGATAAATTTTATATTGAGTGTAACCCTTACCATTAATATTTACGGACTCTCCTTCAATATTCTCAATGTTAAAATTTTCTTCCCAACAAGAAGCGGGCTTTAGTTTTTTTAGAATTTCAGTGAGCTGTTTTCCGAGTTCATAAAATTGCATAGGAGCGCGATTGTTATCTGCCACTAAAAATGAAAGTGTGGTGGTAAAGCCTTCGCCAACAAACACCTCATCTTTGTTTGTTGATAGCGCTAACAGGGCATCTTCTTTTACATCCACAAACTCTGTTTCGCCTTTCCCAAAAAAATCTTTTGAAGGATCACGATCAAAAAAACTTCTGAATGGATCATTGGATTGCGCTTGTGCAGGCGGGCCTACTTTTATTTTTTTCCCCGTTACAGAAAACACCTGATCATTTACCTTCATTTTAAAGGAAGGCAATGTAAAAGTTCCTCGTTGGGTTGGTGTATAAGTCATGATAATGCTCTGTGAAGAACTCACTTGACCATTTACAATATTGGTTTGTGAAGAAGAAGATGTGCCTCGCTTTCTGAAACCATCTATGTCAGGAAAGCTCTCATAGTTTTTTAAGCGATCATTATTTACTGTGACAGTAATTGTCCACGCTTGATTTTCACCAATCTCGTCAGGGCCCAAAAAAAACTGAATATTTTGAGCTTTTAATGCTATGGCAAAAAATAGAAAAATTAAAATAAAGCCCGTTTTCTTAATCAATTCCATACTTGCAACTTGTTGCACCCGCAAAGTTAAAATCTTATCGTTACTGTTATACTGATTTCGTACATTCACCGTTACAATAATTGATTTTATAGGTGGGCTTTAATCAAGCTGGGTTTTTAATAAATAGAAGTGGTCAAAATCATTTTTTTATGAAAATGTTATCCTATTTTAAAACAATATTGGCTCGGGTAAGC
>JANXRR010000320.1 GCA_025356795.1 Bacteroidia bacterium | reverse complement strand
TCGGCAGCAGCTTCGGCCTTGAGTTTCTCAATTTTTGCGAGAGAAGGTTGAGCGAAAGAAAAAGAATAAAAAGCTAGAGCCAGAATAGTAAAAGTTATCTTCATAGAAATAGAGTTAGGTGATTGCAATGTAAGAATTTTGCGAAGATAAGCGGCTCCAAATTTTACGTTAGGCTCAAACAAAATACAGGAGGCTTTTTAGTAAAATCGGTGCCTTGTTTTGAATTAGAAATTTAAAACAAATTCAAGCAGATTTTTTTCATGGTCGAGCCTCATCTTCTTTCTAAGCCTATATCGGCTAATCTCAACACCTCTTACTGAAATATTCAACAGCTGTGCAATTTCCTTAGTAGAGAGATTCATTCTTAAATAAGCACATAGTTTTGTTTCTTGTGGACTTAGCATTGGAAATACTTTCTTCAAACGACTATTAAAATCGCCATGCACGCGATCGAAATGAAATTGAAAGTGCTCCCAATCGCTATCGTCAGATACATTATTCTCAATATCTTTTGATATACCCGACAATTGGGTTTTTATCTCCTCTTGGGTTTCCTTTTTAGCCAACTTATTGATTTCCGTTTTTACGCTAATAATAAACTCATTTTTGTTTAGTAGATGCATGGTGGCAGTTGCCAATTCATTTTTCATGTGATTGAGCTCCGCTTCCAATTTTTCGTTTTGCAGTCGATTAATTTCTTCCTGCGAATGCACTTTTAGTCTTGCCAGTTTAGCATCTTTTTCGCTCAATTCCTGATTTTGCTTTTCCAACATCGTCTGCTTCGCTCTTTTATATTTTCGATCTAATAAATTAAACCCTAAAACCAAAAAGCCAATAATGGAAAAGCTATACGCAGCATAGGCCCACTGCGATCTGTACCAAGGTGGAAAAATCTTAAATTCAAAAGTCGCATCATCGGTGACATCGCCATTGATATTTTTTGCTCGAACATGAAAATTATATTTTCCTTCTTTGAGATTGGTATATTCTTTTTGCGTTTTTTGACTCCACTCCGACCACCCCTTTTCAAAGTTCTCTAAATAGTATTGATACTTGTTATCGCCATCGCCTTCATAAAATGAAGAGGCAAATGAAAAAACAAGAGAATTATCTTCATACGGAAGATTCGGCTTGTACGCAGGCTGTTGCCGATCCGAACTAGAATCATTTTTCAAATAGGTTCCTGCAAAGAGAACTGTTTCATTATTCTTGGAAGTTCTCACGTCTCGAATTCTGGTGCTGAATAGCGGCCTGTTGCTTGTTGGCAGAGTCGGGTCAAAATGTATAAATCCTTCTTTGGCAGCAAACAACACTTCATTGTTAGCTAACACAGTTATGTTTTGGAGATCATCGTTCAGGTATTTCCTTATTTTATTAAACTCGCTTTCGTACAGCACATATTCGCCTACAGAATTTTTTCTAAGAACTCCCAAATGCTCTCGCCCGATAAAGTAAATGTTACCGATGGCATCTTCGCGTATAAACCAAATCTGCGACCCAGCCCCGATCTTTGCAGAGAAAAAAGCATCCACCACGAAGCGGTCCGTTCCTTTGTCATATTTATAGATACCATTTTCGCCAGTAAATACGAGTTCGCCTCTTACTTTGAAAACATTGATTAATCGGTTAGTTGGAAAGCCCTTATTGCTCCCGTAGAAATTCACTCGTAGTATACTGTCTTTTTGAGTATTCAACTGAATTTGAAAAGCTCCCTTATTTCCGTGGGTCACCCATATGGCTCCGTCAGCGCCTTCGGCCATCACACGCGATGATTCTGAAAATTGGTTTAATTTCGATACGTGCGTCCATCTGCCGTTCGTAAGGCTGTAGAGCTGCAATCCTGTATAAGTTCCTTCCAATATTTTTTCTCGGTTATCATTAAAGAGCAGAAACGCCCACGAGCCGGGTATTGATGAAATAAGTGTCGTTTGGTTATTGTCCATGTGCATTGCTCCACGCTGGTGAGAAATCAACAACTCGCCTTGGTATCTACCAATGCTATAGATTTGTCCGATCGAATTCTTAATCAATTTGAAGTAGCCCGAGTCGGTTATATCTTTTCGAAATAGACCCGTGTTGGTGCCTAAATATAGTTTACTACCATCTAGGTAGGCAGAATATCCCGTACCAGCTATCCCACTTGCTTCTTTTAGAAATGTGAATGGGGAACCTAATTCAACGTAAGAGAGTGCGCTATTCTGGCCAACCCACAGGTGCTGAAGATCATCTTCATACAAACTTAAAACCGTTCTGTTCGGCAAGCCACGGTCGCGTGTTAGCTCTACTAGCACGTTCCCATTAATATCGAGAATAATCAATCCTTTATTTTGCGTTCCTATGGCAAATCGCCCATTCCTCAATCGAATCAGACAATTCACATTAGCTTCAATAAATAAGTCTTGAGTGCGGCTATTCCAAGGCATTACGACTCCATTACTGAGCTTGAAAATTCCATCTTGTGAGGTTGAAATAAGTAGATCATCGCCTTGAAGAAGCAATACACCCGACACGTCTAATGTTTTAAAGTACTCCGCACCGTGAATGGATTTAAGTCTTCCTTTCTCTAGCACGCAAAGTCCGACCGTTCTTTGATTTACGATTAATTGTCGGTTGACTAAAAACGAAAGGTCAATTGGGTTTTCAGGTTTTATTACTTCAATAGTCTTTCCATTAAAAACATACAGGTTAGAAAAAGTGCAGAAATAAACCTTTTCATGATCTACATACACGCTCCAGGTCTCATCGAAATTGCGCTCTTCTGCTTTCAGGCTGTCCGCCAGAGATGTATAAACGAGTTGGCCAATTTTGTCGGGAAAGAAGTATCCAAAATCACCCTGACTACCCACATAGATTCTACCTCGCTCGTCAATTGCCGTGCTTCTTACTTTAGTGCCGTTTCCCACACCATACGTTTTCCATTTGTCGCCATCGTACTCAACTAATCCATAGTTATTGGCCACATATATAATACCTCTTCTATCCTGCGTAATGGCAAAATTTTGTAAGCCGGCTTTGTAATCTTCTGTTTTAAAATTCCGCACAAAAGGAAGCCCTGAAAAAGATGATTGCGCTGAACAAACTTGCCCAAATAGCAGAAAAATAAAGACCGTTACTTCAATCCTTAAGCGAAAAGCTTTAAACCTGTTTCTGTGCATAATAATAAACTTAACAAAAAATACTTTCTGCATTGAAAGTAGCTCATAAACTGATAAAATCAATTAAAAAATGAGTATTTAATCAAGATTGATGTAATTATGATGTAGCCATTTAATACGCCTGACGTAGTATTGATGAGGTCAAATTTTAGAATCCATCAATATTTAAGCGAACATTTGTGCCGTCTGCAATCGTTTCCATTGAGGTAATTAGTGCAAACGAATATTGAAAGTGATGTTTTAAAACTAGATCAAATCTATGAAGCTAAATTTACTTAGTGTTTTCTTACTGATATCTGCCTGTAGTTTTGGTCAAAATATTATCAAAGGCAAAGTTATTGACGAAAATAATCAAGGCATTCCAGGTGTCAATGTAATTGTAGTTGGAACAAGCCAAGGAGCGGTTACTGATGTTGAAGGAGCGTTTACGCTTGCCGATGTAGCTGCCGATGCTAAACTGGCATTTAGCTTCGTTGGGTACATATCTCAAATTAAACCCGTTGGCACTCAAACAAATTTCAATGTAAAGCTAGAGCCCGATGTTAAATCACTAGAAGAAGTGGTTGTGATTGGGTATGGAACTTCCTCGGTTAAAGAGTTATCAGGTTCCATTGCGCGCGTTAGCGGAAAAGATTTGATATCCAGAAATCCAGTAAGAATGGATCAGGCACTTCAAGGCCAAGTTTCGGGCGTACAAATTTCAACGGCCTCTGCTTCGCCCGGGGGTGCCGCCAATATTCGTATAAGAGGTCTGGGCTCAAATGGCAACAACAACCCATTAATTGTGGTAGATGGTATTATTTACCCGGTGGAGGGCCTTAATGCACTGAACCCATCAGATATAGAATCAATCAATGTTTTGAAAGATGCCTCGGCCAGTATTTACGGAGTGCTGGCTGGCAATGGGGTTATTATTGTAACTACTAAACAAGGTAAACGCAAAGACATGCCTTCAATAGAGTTTAGCGGATACGTTGGTATGCAGGAAACGAACAAAAAGTTGGATCTACTCAACGCCCGACAATTCGCAATCTTAAAAAATGAAATGTTCGCGGCCGGTGGTCAAACTCCACCATTCAATAATCCGGATCTCGGCAAAGGAACCGATTGGCAAGATGCCATCTTTCAAAAATCGCCCATGCAGAACTATAACCTTACGGTAACGGGTGGGTCAGACAAAAGTAGCTACTCCATTGGTGGGTCGTATCTATCTCAAATCGGTATTGTAGGAGGAGACAAAGCATCTTACAAACGATACAATTTCAGAGTCAACTTTTCAACTGACATTACTCCGAAGCTAAAACTTCAAAATATTTTACTCTATACCAACGAATCTCGAAATGCCTTGGCGGAGGGCGGTATTGGATCTGTCCTTTATAACACGATTAATGCTTCCCCCGCGGCCTCACCCTATAAACCTGATGGCACTTATACCTACCTAGAGGAATTTCATGATATAATAAACCCATTGGCACAAATCGCCAACACGTTTAATAAAGCTACCACCAATAAATTGGTTGGCAAGGAAGAACTAAACTACAAGATCAACGACCGATTTGAGGTAACTGCACGCGCGGGCTACAGCTACGCCCATGTGAGCTCTAAAGATTTTTACCCCCTTGTTTACTATGGACTGAACAAAGCTCAGAATACAACCAACAACGAGAATCTTCTACCCGATTCCATTGACATTGGCTTTGGTGCTAAGAATAAAGTGCTAAATCAAAACAGCGTTGTGCAGGCCGAGCGAACCTATTTTGGCTATAACTTAGAGATGTTTTTGAACTACAATCAAACGTTTAATAAACATGCAATCAAAGGTACTTTAGGATTAACTCGAGCGGAAGACAGCGGGAAAGGGATAGCGGGAAAAGGCTATAATGTTCCTTATAATTCTTTCGAGTTTGCAGATCTCTCTTTAACAGACCGAACAAGTCTTCAACAGAAAACCTATGCCGATCCCGTGGCCTACTCCAGCCGACTGCAATCTGTTTTCATACGCGGTGAATATAGCTATCAGGCAAAATATTTGTTTTCGGCACTTGTTAGACGAGATATTTCGAGCAAGTTTGGCCCTCAATTCAGAGTTGGATATTTTCCTGCTTTTTCGGGCGCATGGATAACTTCCGCAGAGCCTTTTTTCAAGTCAAAAGTAATTCAATTCTTAAAGGTAAGAGCCAGCTATGGTGTTTCAGGAAATGATCGAATTGGTATCTATGACTATCGCGCTTCACTTGGAGGCCAAGGGGTTTATACATTTAATAATCAACTGACAAATGGAGTTGCTATTGGAAAATTCGGCAACCCATACCTAAAGTGGGAGAACAACTATCAAACAAATATTGGTGTCGATTTAACAGTTTTGAAGGGAAAAGTAGATATCACGGCAGATTTTTTTGTTAAAAAAACGACTGACCTCCTATTCACACCCGACATCTCTGCTATTGTTGGTGCTTATGGCCCAGGCGTGTACCCTCCTACAGTTAACGGTGGCGATGTGCAAAACACCGGAATAGAACTCGGCATAACTTATACTAACCAACTAACTTCTGATTTCTCTTACAACATTAATTTAAATGCTACCTCCATAAAAAATGAGGTTACTAAAATCCCCGTAGAATTTCTACCCGGTGGCCAATTTGGTGTAGGGGGTGGATATGCTACTCGCATGCAAGTGGGGCATCCTATTGGATCTTATTTTGGACTGCAAACGAATGGTGTTTATCAATCTACTCAAGAAATTATCGATCGCGGAGTGTCGCAAGAGGGAGCCAAACCCGGTGACCTCAGATATGTTGACCAAGATGGAAGTAAGAGCATCAATTTCGGGGATAATTCTGACAAGACCTTTTTAGGCTCGGCAATTCCCGCTGCAACGATTGGGCTAAACGCAGGTGCTAATTTTAAAGGTTTTGATTTCTCTATTTCTTTGTATGCTTCCATTGGCAATAAATTACTACGAAATTATGAGCGGCAACAACCACTAGCCAATATGTTGTCTTACCGCATCGCACGATGGACAGGCGCAGGCTCAACCAACGAAAACCCTCGATTATCTACTGGCGCCAATGACGTTGCCTACCACAATAATGAATTGTCTAATTACTTCATAGAAGACGGTTCATACTTACGAATAAAAAATATTCAACTGGGGTATTCTTTACCTGCTTCCATCGTCAAAAGAATTCGAGCCCAGAAGGTGCGGCTTTATGTGGCCGCTAATAACCTGGCAACATTTACAAAATACAGAGGCTTTGATCCTGACTTTAATTCTAGCGGGCCATTGGATGGTGGTATTGATTACGGTGCCTATCCACAGGCGAGAATTTACATGGTTGGCTTCAATCTTAACTTCTAAAATTATGAAGACATTTATAACCAAATCAGCAACGGTTTATTTCATCATACTTCTATTATTGTCGTGTGATTCATTTGTGGATATCAAACCAGACTACGCACTGGATGCTGAAAACTATTTCAATTCACCTTCCGATTATGACAAGGCGCTGATTGGTGCCTATCAATTACTACACTCTTCTTACCTCAGCCTTTTTATTGGCGAAATCGCCTCCAACAATTCAATTTCAGGTGGCGAGAGCGTAACCGATTCGCAGGGCTTGCACCAGATTGACGCCATGACGCACGGAGGTGTAAATGCTGAGCTGAGTAGTTTATTCCGGTACATGTACAGTGGAATTACGCGCTGCAATTTTATTTTTGAATTTAAAAACAGAATTAATTTTGTAGGCAAAGACAATGTGCTGGCAGAGGCCGCTTTCTTGCGAGCCTACTATTACTTCGAATTGGTTAAGTTTTTTGGAGATGTTCCTTTGGTAGTTGATAAGCGACTTCCGGCCAGTGAGGTTCCGGCTACACCGCGAACGCCAGTAGCAGTGGTATACGGGCAAATAGAAAAGGATTTGCAGTTTGCCGCCAGCATTCTTAACTGGACTAATCCTGTAAAAGGGAAAGTTACAAAAGGAGCTGCGTTGGCACTATTAGGCAAAGCATACTTATATCAAAATAAATTTGACCTGGCTGCTAACACACTTGACCAAATCATCAATCAAGGAGGGTATAGTTTATTTCAGGATTACGCAACCATATTTCGCGTAGTTAATGAGGGAAATAGTGAAACCGTGTTTGATATTGAATATGGCGCATCTCCAGGAGGAGATTTCGGGTGCTTTGTATGCACATCGGGTTTTATCGCTGTAGGATTTCAGGGAGTTCGCGGATATAAAGGCCCCACGTATTCGAGCGGATTTAGCTATAATCTTCCTACCAAAAACTTGGTAGATGAATTCGAAGCGAATGATCCTCGACTAAAAGGTTCAGTGCTGGATATTGAAGCATTCAAAACCGCTAATCCAACTGTTACCTATACAATTGGGCTTGGAGGACATACCGGCTATTACAACAATAAGTACATTAAGCGAGCAGATGAAATAGGTCCTAATGACAACAACTTAACAAGCCCCGTTAACCATAAAGTAATTCGGTATGCGGACGTTCTACTGATGGCAGCCGAAGCTCACAATCGTAAACCAAGCCCTAACGATGCCCAAGCAATTCTTTATTTAAATCAGGTTCGAAGTAGAGTAAGTGTGGCTATGCCTTCCGTTAATGTTACCGGATCGGCATTAACTGCTGCCATTTATCACGAGCGCAGAGTAGAGTTCGCGGGCGAAGGGCTTCATTTTTTTGATTTGGTAAGAACTGGCAGAGCGGCTGCGCAGATCACAGGTTTTCAAACAGGCAAGAATGAATTATTTCCGATTCCGCAAGCAGAAATAGATTTAGCAGGCGCAGGCTGGAAGCAAAACAATGGATATTAATATGAAACCAAACCACTATACAACCAAAAGATTCGTCTCTGCAATTTTGACGATTTTGTTCATTTCGCAATTGGTTTTCATTTCTTGCAAAGAGACGATACCCACGCTAGGTGAATCACCAGTAGCTTCAGATGCGACCTTTACCTTTACACCCACTGTAGCCAGCGCTAATATTCTTACTTTTAAAAACGCCTCGAAAGCTTTTTTAAAAAAGTGGGATTTCGGAAACGGAACAAAGCTGGAGGGCAATGATGTAAATGGCGTCTTTCCTTTAAAGGGTTCCTACAAAGTGACTCTTACTATTTTTACGAATGGAGGAAGCACGTCTAGTTCACAAACTATTGTTATCGCCCAAGACGATCCGACATTATTAGATATTCCTGTTTATAATTTTTTGACTGGGGGAGCAAGTAAACCTGCCGGCAAAACTTGGATCATCGATGCCACGCGTGCAGGTCACTTTGGCGTGGGGCCAAATCCGTCTGACCCCACTCTCGGAGATGTGCCCAACTATTACTCTGCAGGGCCTAACGAAAAGCCAGGAACCGGATTGTATAATGATGAGTTTACGTTCGTTTTATCTGGCTTCCAGTACATCTACGAAACAAATGGAGATGTTTATTTAAATAGTAAGTATGCTTCTGACTTTCCCGGATCCTTTGACAATTTGGGAGATAAAACGGCTCCCTTTACGGCACCCAAAAATCTCTCTTGGACAATTTCCGGGCCCGATGGCAATCAGTCGCTTACAATTTCGCCAGGCGGATTTATTGGTTACTATGCGGGTACATCTTCCTACAAAATTGTCAGCCTTTCAGAAAATGAATTGGTTATTCGCGCGGTGGACACAAAAAATCCAGGGTTGGCCTGGTATCAGCGGCTCATACCAAAAGGTTATACGCCCCCACCTCCGCCCCCGCCTGCTACCTCTACATTGCCAATCGACTTTGAGGGGCCTAAGCCTCCTTTTATCGGATTTAGCGGAAGTACGTATGATGTAGTGGCAAATCCTTCGGCAACCGGAATTAATACCAGCGCAAATGTGGGTAAATACGTAAAGGGTACAGGCGCAAACACGGCTGGCATACAAACTAGCCTTACGAGCAAAATAGATTTTTCAACTAATACCTCATTCACTTATAAAGTTTATTCTCCCGTTGTCGGAAGGGCACTTTTTAAAGTTGAGACGATAGATGGAAGTACCCCTGCTATTGAGGTTTTCGCCAACGTCACTCAAATTAACCAATGGCAGACATTGTCGTTTGATTTTACTGGGGCTGCCAGTAATACATACAATAGAATTTCTTTGTTTTTAGATTTTGATAACAACTCGGGAGGCACTTTTTACATAGACGACATTAAGCAAGCCTCCATACCGAGCACACTAACACTTGCTTCGTTGACTGGTGGTTCATCTAAGACATGGATATTAAAACCCGCTGCAGGTTCCTTTGGAGTAGGGCCTGCAAAGGGTAGTGACCAATATTATCCCAATGGTCTTGACTTATCAGGCGCACGCCCATGCCTCTTCAACGATGAATTTATCTTTAAAATGGGTGATGTATATGTCTACGACTCGAAGGGCGATGTTTTTGGCGAAGCTTATTTAGGAATCACACCTGACGGATGCGCTTCAGAATCGGCATTAGGAACCAACGCTAAGGCATGGGGATCCGGTACACATGCTTTCACTTTTGCACCTGCTGCTGGCTCCACCCCTGCCACTATTACCGTTACTGGAACGGGTGCCTTTATCGTTTTGCCAAAAGCTAAAAATGGCAGCGAATATGCTGCCGGCCCCCCTGCTACAAACGGATCGGTAACCTATGAAGTTCTTGGATATACCAAAAATGGTTCTGTAGAAACCTTAACACTCACACTAGAAACAAATAGTGGAGTATTTTGGACATACGTCCTGACAAACAAATAAGTCTGATTATATGAAACAAAAAATAATAATTTATTTCATGAAGTTTTCCACCATTCTATTCTCACTTGTTCTTATCGCGATAAGCTGTAAAAACGATGACCCTTCTCAGAAATTAACCCCTCCATCAAATTTGGTGTTAAACGCAACCATTAGCTCAGATGGCACTGGAAAAGTAACGTTTACCGCCACAGCCGATAAAGCAAATTTCTATACTATTTTCTTTGGCGAAAGTCCGGCAGAAACTGGCGAGAAGACTACCGATGGAAGCGTAACCCACACCTATGCAACAGCCGGCACCTACACAGTGCGCGCACAAGCGCATGTGACACAGTCAGAATTTATTACTGAAACAAAAACTATCTCCATTGCGCTGAGTGGAGATGTAATCATCCCCACGACAGGTGCGACTTCTCCCCTCACCTACGCAGGCAAAACGCTTGCTTGGCAAGATGAATTTGACGGCACCAGTTTAAATCTCTCGAATTGGAAATATGAATTGGGAAACAATAACGGTTGGGGAAATAATGAGACACAATATTACCGACAAGAAAATACGCAAGTAAAAAATGGCTACTTAATTATAACTGCGAAAAAGGAAACATACAATGGATACAACTACACCTCGTCACGACTTGCTACCAGTGGACTCAAATCATTTAAGTATGGGCGAGTTGACATACGTGCCACCAACCCGAAAGGTCAAGGCATCTGGCCTGCCCTTTGGATGTTGGGATCTAATATTCAAACAACGCCATGGCCCGCTTGTGGTGAAATTGATATTATGGAAATGATTGGAGGACAAGGGAGAGAGAAAACAGTATTTGGAACTGCCCATTGGGATAACAACGGAACCTATGCAAGTTTCTCAGCAAACAAGTCCCTTGCCAGCGGAATATTGTCAGACGAGTTTCATGTGTATTCGATCGCCTGGACAAGCAACTCAATTATTTGGTACCTGGATAATGTTCAATATCATTCGATCGACATTACGCCCACCGCGCTGAGCGAATTCCAAAAAGAATTCTTTTTCATCTTCAATGTTGCCGTGGGAGGAACTCTACCCGGTAATCCAGATGTAACAACTGTATTTCCTCAGAATTTAATTGTGGACTATATCCGTGTATTTCAATAGCCATCAATAGCCAACTTATAAAAATGAAACTGCTTATACTTTTATATTTTTTCGGTGGTGCCTTCTTCCTGGTGGGCTCATCGTGCAATCCCATAAAAAATGAACGGCTCATTTGGTCTGATGAATTTGAGTATAGCGGTAAACCGGATAGTTCTAATTGGAACTATGAGCTCGGCAACGGTTGCCCTAAACTATGCGGTTGGGGTAATAATGAAGAAGAAGTTTATTCAGACCAGCCTTCCAACGTGCGCGTAGAGAATGGAAAGATGATTCTTCAAGCGCGTAAAACTAATCATGGATGGACTTCGGGAAAAATTACCACCCAAAGAAAGATGAATTTCACTTACGGACGAGTAGAATTCAGGGCAAAACTTCCCGAGGGAAAAGGAAGCTGGCCTGCCCTCTGGATGCTGCCGGAAAACATAGTCACTATAGGCTGGCCTGCATGTGGCGAAATAGATGTAATGGAGCATGTGGGGCGTAATCCTGCCGTAGTCCAGAGCGCCATCCATACCACTGCAAGCTTTGGTGAAACGATCAATAAAAATTCTACGATAGTAGATTCTTTTCATTCCGATTTCCACACCTACGAAGTAATCTGGACAAAAGAAAAGTTAGCATTTTTAGTAGATGGTGTTTCGTACTATGTATTTCAACCAGAGAAAAGGAATGCAGACACGTGGCCTTTTGACTCCCCCTTTTTTATCATCATGAATGTGGCTATGGGCGGAGGACTTGGCGGCCCGATCGATACCGCTATAACACAAGCGAAAATGGAAGTGGATTACGTTAGAGTATATCAATAAATAAATTTAGTAAATCTTAAACCCAAAATACATGAGAATTTTTACGCTTTTTGTTTTGGTTTGTTTGTCGGTGGCTTCTGGGCTACGGGCACAAACTAATCCGATTAATTTTGAATTGGGCCCTAGTGGTGCAGGCTGGGCTTGGAATGTTTTTGAAAATGTTAGCAATCCTGCATTACAGATAGTTGCCAATCCTTTTTCAACTGGCATCAATACTTCAGCTACGGTGGCTAAATTTACTGCTTTGCAGGGAGGCGCGCCATACGCAGGAGTTGAATCTCCTCATGGAGCAGGTGGCATAGGTACGTTTACGCTTACGGCTAGCAATAGCATTGTAAAAATTATGGTTTATAAAACCGTAATAAGCGATGTAGGAATAAAGTTTGCCACCTTCCCAGGAGGATCGACTGGAGAAATTAAAGTAGCCAACACCAAAATAAACGAATGGGAGGAACTTACCTTTAACTTTGCCGCGAAAATTGGTGAAGCCGTCTCAACTGGAATAGATCAAATTGTGATTTTCCCTGACTTCAATGCTCGCGCACAAGATAATATCATTTACCTTGATAACATTTCCTTTTCGCCACAACCTGCCCCCACTGCCCCAGCGGTTGCAGCACCTATACCTGTAGTAGCTGCCGCCAATGTGCTTTCGGTTTTCAGCGATGCGTACACAAATATTTCAGGCACCGATTTCAATCCTAATTGGGGGCAAGCTACGGTTACCACTCAAGTTTCCATTGCCGGAAATAATACTCTTAAATATGAGAATTTGAATTATCAAGGGTTGCAATTTGCCAGTTCACAAAATGTATCGGCAAAGACTAATCTTCACGTAGATTTTTGGACAGCCAATTCCACAGCTTTAAACGTATATCTTATTAGCACAGGGCCAATAGAGAAGGCATACCCTTTCACCATTAAAAATAACGAGTGGGTAAGTGTGGATATACCACTATCATTCTTTACTAACCCAACAGTAAATCTAAGCGATGTAATCCAAATTAAATTTGATGGGAATGGTACAATCTATGTAGACAATATCTACTTCAGCTCAGCTACCAGCACATCTACAACCCTAAAAGCACCTATTGATTTTGAAACAGGAGGAAATGGAGCTGATTGGGCATGGAACGTTTTTGAAAACGGAGGCAACCCCGCGCTTCAAATTATAGCTAATCCCTTATCAACGGGTATCAACACTTCTGCCACTGTTGCGAAATTTACCGCTTTACAAGTTGGCGCACCCTATGCGGGGGTTGAATCTCCACATGGAGCGGGTGGATTAGGCAGGTTTACACTAAATGCTACCAATAGCATCGTTAAGATCATGATTTACAAATCGGTAATAAGCGATGTGGGAATTAAGTTCGCTACCCTGTCGGGAGGATCAACTGGAGAAATTAAGGTACCGAATACTAAAATTAATCAGTGGGAAGAATTGACTTTTGATTTCTCAGGAAAAATTGGGGAAGCAGTATCAACTGATATTGATCAGATTGTAGTGTTCCCAGATTTCGCAGCCAGAGCACAAGACAACATTGCGTATTTTGATAATATTAGGTTTATGGCACAAGGAAGTGGTGGCGGCACACTTCCAACATTACCGTTAGATTTTGAATCGTCAACTTTAACGTATTCTTTCACCGACTTTGAAGGAGGCGCAGCAACGGTGATAACCAACCCGCAAAGCAATGGAAGCAACACCAGCACCAAGGTAGGTAAGATGGTGAAGAACGCAGGCGCAGTCTATGCCGGTAGTTCTATCGGGCTTGCTGCTCCCATCGATTTCTCGACCAACAAAACTTTTAAGGTGAAAGTATTCATGCCGAAAGTGGGTGCTAAACTTCTCTTAAAAGTGGAAAACCAAACCGATGCCTCTAAAAACTTTGAAAAGGAAGCAATCGGAACTATTGCCAACGCATGGGAAGAATTAACGTTCGATTACAGTGCTATCAATACCGCCAACTCCTACCAAAAGATAATACTCATCTTCGATCTAGGAACGGTGGGTGATGGAAGCGCTAACTTCACTTACTTGTTTGATGATATTCGATTGACCACCAGTGGCGGTGGTGGCGGAACACTACCTACACTACCTTTGGATTTTGAATCGTCAACCTTAACGTATTCTTTCACCGACTTTGAAGGGGGCGTAGCAACGGTGATAACCAACCCGCAAAGCAATGGAAGCAACACCAGCACCAAGGTAGGTAAGATGGTGAAGAACGCAGGCGCAGTCTATGCCGGTAGTTCTATCGGGCTTGCTGC